>NZ_RBMB01000036.1:0-25410 GCF_003989485.1 Kocuria sp. HSID17590
CCTTGCGGCCAGGACCGCGGGCGACGTCGAACGCCGCCCCGAGTCGGGCCCCGTGGCCCTGCTGCGCGGCGGTGCCCGCCGGCTGCGGCTGTTCACGGCCCGCGTGCGCGCCGGCATGGACGAGCGCGAGAGCGAGCTGCGGGAGCAGTTCGGGGTGCGCTCACCCGTTGACCACACCGCGAACCATTCCGGCGACGACGCCGTGGCACCCGCGGGGGTGCCGTGGCACGCCGTCGACCCCCGTCCCGCGGCCGACCCCCATCTCGCAACCGGCCCCGGGGACACCGGGCACCGGATCATCGACCATGACCCTTCGGAAGGAAACGAGCGGTAATGCTCTCTCATGAGATCACCCAGCGCTGGCTGAGCTACTTCGAGGCCAAGGGGCACCACGTGGTCCCCTCGGCGTCCCTCGTGTCGCAGCAGTCCGGGGCCATGTTCACCATCGCCGGGATGGTGCCCTTCATCCCGTACTTCCTGGGTCAGGAGACCCCGCCCTACTCGCGGGCCACGTCCGTGCAGAAGTGCATCCGCACCCTGGACATCGACGAGGTGGGCAAGACCGCCCGCCACGGCACGTTCTTCCAGATGGCCGGCAACTTCTCCTTCGGCGACTACTTCAAGTCCCAGGCGATCCCCATGGCCTGGGAGCTGCTGACCTCCTCCGTCGCGGACGGCGGATTCGGCCTGGACCCTGAACGGCTGTGGGTCACGGTGTACGAGGGGGACCAGGAGTCCTACGACCTGTGGCACGACACCGTGGGGCTGCCCGCCCAGCGGATCCAGCGCATGGGCCGGGACGAGAACTACTGGGACACGGGCCAGCCCGGCCCCGCCGGCCCGGACTCGGAGATCTTCTATGACCGCGGTCCGCGCTACGGCAAGGACGGCGGCCCGGCGGTGGACGACGACCGCTACATCGAGATCTGGAACCTCGTGTTCATGCAGTACCAGCGCGGCGAGGGCAACGGCAAGGACTACGAGATCCTGGGCGAGCTGCCCAAGAAGAACATCGACACCGGCCTGGGCGTGGAGCGCCTGGCCATGCTGCTGCAGGGTGTGGAGAACTTCTACGAGACGGACCAGGTCCGCCCCGTGCTCGACGCCGCGGCGAAGCTCTCCGGGCACGCGTACCGCGGCTCCGAGAAGCCGGGGGAGGAGGGCTACGAGGACGACGTCCGCATGCGCGTGGTCGCCGACCACGTCCGTTCCTCCCTCATGCTCATCGCGGACGGCGTGACCCCGGGCAACGAGGGCCGCGGCTACATCCTGCGCCGGCTGCTGCGCCGCGCGGTGCGCGCCATGCGCCTGCTGGGCGTCACGGACCCCTGCCTGCCGGTGCTGCTGCCCGAGTCCCGGGACGCCATGAAGGGCGTCTACCCGGTGGTCGCGGAGGACTTCGAGCGGATCTCGCGGATCGCGTACGCCGAGGAGCGCGCGTTCCTGAAGACCATCGAGTCCGGCACCACGCGCCTCGAGAGCGCCGTGGCCGTGGCGAAGGGCGAGAAGCGCGCTCTCAGCGGCGCGGACGCGTTCGCCCTGCACGACACGTTCGGCTTCCCGATCGACCTCACCCTCGAGATGGCCGGCGAGGCCGGGGTGAGCGTGGACGAGACCGCGTTCCGCGAGCTCATGGCCGAGCAGCGCCACCGGGCCCAGGAGGACGCCCGCGCCAAGAAGGGTGCGCTCGCGGACCTCTCCGAGCTGCGGCGGATGCTCGACGAGCACGGCAGCGAGTTCACGGGCTACACAGAGCTCGTGACCCCCACCACGGTGCGTGCCATCCTGTCGGACGGGGTCTCCGTGCCGGCGGCCAGCCAGGGTGAGAGCGTGGAGGTGGTGCTCGAACGCACCCCGTTCTACGCCGAGGCCGGTGGCCAGGCCGCGGACGTGGGCGTCATCGAGAACTCGGACGGGCTGAAGCTGACCGTCGAGGACGTGCAGCAGCCGGTCAAGGGTCTGTCGGTGCACCGGGTGAAGGTCTCCGAGGGCCAGGTGGTCGTGGGGGACGAGGTTACCGCGCGCGTGGACTCCCGGCGCCGTCACGACGGCGAGGCCGCCCACTCCGGCACGCACGTAGTGCACGCGGCGCTGCACGACGTCCTCGGGCCCGACGCGGTGCAGCGCGGCTCCTTCAACAAGGAGGGCTACCTGCGCTTCGACTTCTCCCACGGGGAGGCCGTCACGGCGTCCCAGCTGCAGGAGATCGAGCAGATCGCGAACACGGCCATCCGCGACGACTTCGAGGTCGTCACCCGGGAGATGCCCCTGGCCGAGGCCAAGAAGATGGGCGCGATGTCCCTGTTCGGCGAGAAGTACGGGGAGCAGGTGCGCGTGGTCGAGATGAACGGCCCGTGGTCCCGTGAGCTGTGCGGAGGCACGCACGTGGGCTCGACCTCCCAGCTCGGCTCGCTGTCCCTGGTCTCGGAGCAGTCCGTGGGCTCGGGCAACCGCCGCGTCGAGGCGCTCGTGGGCCTGAACTCGTTCAACCACCTGGCCGCGGAGCGCACCCTCGTCAACCAGCTCACCGGGATGCTCAAGGTGCAGTCCAGTGCGGAGCTGCCCGAGCGGCTCTCGGCCACGCTGGAGAAGCTCAAGGAGACCGAGCGGCAGCTGAGCGCCCTGCGCCAGCAGCAGCTGCAGGCGAAGGCCGGGCAGCTGGCACAGGAAGCCGAGCGGGTGGGACGCGTCACGGCCGTGCTCCACGACGCCGGGGAGATCGCCTCGGCGGACGCCCTGCGCAGCCTCGCGCTGGACCTGCGGACCCGGCTGGGCTCGGAGGCCGCGGCTGCCGCGGTGACGGGCGTGGCCAACGGCCGTCCGCTCGTCGTCGTGGCCGTCAACGACGCCGCCCGGGACGCCGGTCTCGCGGCGGGGCAGCTCGTGCGCACGGCTGCGACCACGCTCGGCGGTGGCGGGGGCGGCAAGCCCGACGTCGCCCAGGGTGGCGGCTCGAACCCCTCAAAGGTCTTCGAGGCGCTCGAGGCGATCCGCGCCCAGATCCTGGCCACCGCGGGCTGATGCCGGAGGGCTTCGAGCGCGGCGTGCGCATGGGCGTGGACGTGGGCCAGGTCAGGGTGGGCATAGCCCTGACCGACCCGGACTGCGTCCTGGCCACGCCGCACCAGACCCTGAAGCGCGACACGAACCCCCGCAAGGCCTTCGACGTGAAGATCATCACACGGCTGTGCGAGGAGCGGGACGTGGTCACCGTCTACGTGGGGTTGCCGCTGAGTCTGGACGGCGCGGAGAACCGCTCGACCCAGATGGCGCGCGATTACGCCGCAGCGCTCGTTCGTCGGCTAGGCTCACGGGGGTGCACCACCGCGGTGCGCCTGGTGGACGAGCGGCTGTCCACGGTGGCCGGGCACCGGGCGCTGTGGGACTCCGGGATCTCGCGGCGGCACCACATGGACAAGGTCGACCAGGCCGCGGCCGTGACGTTCCTGCAGTCGGCCGTCGAGCAGGGGCTGCGCACCGGGGCCGAGCCCGGGGACCCGGTCCAGGGCTGAGTACGAGCGGTATCGTGTCTGCCCGGGCCGCAGCAGGCCCGGGGGGGAAAACGAGAGACCACACCACACCACCAGAACGGCGGACGGAGACAATTCGTGAGCGATGAGCCGCGGGGCAACGGCACCGGAGACGGGACGCCCGACCACGGGTCCCACGGCGACGTGCGGAACTCTTCATCGGCCTCGGACCGGGATGCCACGTCGAACCTGGCGGGCTCGTTCGAGCACCACGACGTGACCCCGGAGCAGCGCAAGCGTCGCAAGGTGCGGTCGCGCGCGTCCCTCGCGACCGCCGTCGCCCTGTTCGTCGCAGCGCTGGTCGTGGTCGTGGCCGTGCTGGGATCCGCCTTCGGGCTGTTCGAGCGCAAGGACTACCACGGCTCGGGCGACCAGGACGTCAGCTTCTCCGTCGCGGATGGCAGCACCACGGGCCAGATCGCCCAGGATCTGCAGTCGCAGGAAATCGTGGCGAACGCCTCGTACTTCGTCGAGAAGTTCCAGGACCGCTACCCGGAGGACTTCATCCAGCCGGGCACGTACGAGCTCAAGACCCACATGCCCGCGGACGACGTCGTCAGCGCCCTCATGGAGCGCGACGAGGCTTCGCACTACGCGGCCATCGCGAAGACCCAGCGCATGGATGACACATTCACCACGCTCAGCGAGGCCACCGGCCTCGACAAGTCCGAGTTCGAGAAGCTCTCCACCGAGAAGGCGAAGTTCGGTGTCCCGGACAAGTTCCCCAACCTCGAGGGCTGGCTGCACCCCGGCGAGTACCGCTTCCCGCTGGACGCCACGGCTGAGCAGATCATCCAGGAGATGGTCGACCGCACCAAGCAGACGTTGAAGGACAACGACGTCGCCGAGGACAAGTGGTTCGACGTGCTGACCATCGGGTCCATCGTGGAGTTCGAGGGCACACCCAAGATCTACCCGGCCGTGGCCGGCGCGATCGAGAACCGGATCAACAACCCGGACGGCGAGACGAGCGGTTTCATCCAGTCGGACGCCTCCGTGACGTACGGTCTGGGAAAGAAGACCGTGCACCTCACGGACGAGGAGAAGCGGGACAAGTCCAACCCGTACAACACGTACGCCAACCCGGGCCTGCCCGTGGGGCCCATCGGTTCTCCGAGCGACGAGGCCATCGCCGCGGCGGCAAAGCCCGAGAAGAACGACTACTACTACTGGGTGACCGTGAACCTCGACACCGGCGAGACCAAGTTCGCCAAGACCTACGAGGAGCACCAGAGGTACGTGGAGGAGTACCAGAAGTGGTGCTCCGACAACGACGGCAAGTGTTCCTGAGATGACGGCGACGCTCCACGCAGCGGTCCTCGGGCACCCCGTGGACCACTCGCTCTCACCAGCGCTGCACTCCGCGGCGTTCGAGGTACTGGGTCTGGACGCGGACTACGTCCGTCACGACGTCCCCGAGCAGCAGTGGGACGAGTTCTGGGCCGGGGCCCGTGCGTCGGGGCACTGGCGGGGGTTCTCCGTCACGATGCCCCTGAAGCCCTTCGCGGCTCGGGACGCGGAGCGTGTGACTCCTCTCACCCGTGCCCTCGGGGTGGCCAACACGCTCACGTTCGCTCAGGACGGGAGCGTGGCCGCGGACAACACGGACGTCATGGGCATCATGGCGGCCCTCGGCGCCGCGGGGGAGATCCCCGCCTCGCCGCGCGCCGTCGTCCTGGGCGGGGGTGCCACCGCGAGTGCCGCGGTGGCGGCCCTGCACGGGCTAGGCGCGGACTGCGTGGACGTGGCGGTGCGCACGGCTCAGCGGGCCGAGTCCCTGACCGCGGTGGCCGAGGCCCTGGGCACGAGCATCCGTGTGCTGCCGTGGGAGCAGGCGGGTGCCGCTCTGCACGGCGCGGACGTCGTGGTTGCCACCCTCCCGCCCCGCGGCGCGGACGAGCTGGCCCGGGGCTGGCGCGAGGAGCACCCGCGGGTGTCCGGTGTGCTGCTCGACGTCGCCTACGACCCGTGGCCCTCGGCCCTGGCGGCCGCGTGGCAGGACGCGGGCGGCGCCATTGCCCCCGGGGTCGATATGCTCATCTTCCAGGCGGTGGACCAGCTGCGCTGGTTCACGCAGGGGGACTCGTCCCGCGCGCTGCCCCGCGAGAACGAGGTCACCGCAGCCATGTGCCGGGCGGTGGAGCGCCCGGAGCGTGTCGTCCCGGCGCGCGTCCGGCAGGCGCAGACCACGCGGCTCCCGCGCTGACCCGCCCGCCGCGGCCCCGTACCGTGGGTGGCAGGTGTCGTCCGGGCCGCGGAGCCGCGGGAGGGCACGCACGACACCGGGACCGCACGGGTCCCGGCGCAGACGACTCGCGAAAACTTGAGAACTGGAGTGTTGGATGTTGCGTTGGCTCACGGCCGGAGAGTCCCACGGTGAAGCACTTGTGGGAATCATCGAGGGCGTCCCCGCCGGGGTGGAACTGACCACGGGGATGATCCAGGACGCACTGGCCCGGCGCCGGCTCGGCTACGGCCGGGGCGCGCGCATGAAGTTCGAGCAGGACCGCGTGCGGATCCTGGGCGGGGTGCGCCACGGGATCACCCAGGGCGGGCCGGTGGCCATCGAGATCGCCAACACGGAGTGGCCCAAGTGGCAGGATGTCATGAGCTCCGACCCCGTGGACTCTAAGGTGCTCGCCGGGCGCGCCCGCAACGCGCCGCTGACCCGCCCGCGTCCTGGCCACGCGGACCTCACGGGCATGCAGAAGTACGGCTTCGACGAGGCCCGTCCGGTGCTCGAGCGCGCCTCCGCGCGCGAGACCGCCACGCGCGTGGCCCTCGGGGTGGTCGCTGCGCAGATCCTGGCGGCCCTGGGGATCCGCCTGGTCGCGCACACCACCGCCATCGCCGACGTCGCCGTGCCCGACGACGCCCCGCTGCCCGGCCCGGACGACGTCGCCGCGCTCGACGCGGACCCGCTGCGCTGCTTCGACGCCGCGACCTCCCAGGCCATGGTGGCCGCCGTGGACGAGGCCCACAAGGCGGGGGAGACCCTGGGCGGCGTCGTGGAGGTACTCGCCGAGGGGCTGCCCCCGGGACTCGGCTCCTACGTCCACTGGGACCGCCGTCTCGACGCCAGGCTCGCTGCCGCGCTCATGGGCATCCAGGCCATCAAGGGCGTGGAGGTCGGGGACGGCTTCCGCACGGCCGCGCGCCCCGGATCCCAGGCGCACGACGAGACGCTGCCCGAGGAGGGTGCAGTGCACCGCGTGTCCAACCGCGCCGGCGGCATCGAGGGCGGCATGTCCATCGGGGACCTGCTGCGCGTGCGTGCGGCCATGAAGCCGATCGCCACCGTGCCGCGCTCCCTGCACACGGTGGACGTCGCCACGGGTGAGCCCGCACGGGCCCACCACCAGCGCTCTGACGTGTGCGCGGTGCCGGCCGCGGGCGTCGTCGCCGAGGCCATGGTGGCCCTCGTGCTCGCCGAGGCCGTGCTCGAGAAGTTCGGCGGGGACTCCGTGGCGGAGGTCGTCCGGAACAGGAACGCCTACCTGGCCGCGATCCCAGCCCAGCTGCGCACCTCCCCGGAACTTGCCGATCCCGCCGCGCTGGCGGCCCTGGACGAGGTGCGCGGGGACCTCTCGTGAGGCACGCACCCCTGCCCGTGGTGCTGATCGGGCCCATGGCTGCCGGCAAGTCCCACGTGGCCCGTCACATGGCATCGCACTACGGACTGCGCCACGTGGACACGGACAGGTTGATCGTGTCCCGCCACGGACCCATCCCGGAGCTGTTCCGCGCGCGAGGGGAGGCGGAGTTCCGCCGGGTCGAGGCCGAAGTCGTGGCCGAGGCCCTCGACGACCCGCAGAACCGGGAGTGCGTGATCTCCCTGGGCGGGGGAGCACCCATGTCCCCGCTCGTGCAGCCGCTGCTCAGCGGCCGCACGGTCGCGTACCTGGAGGTGGACCTGGACACCGTGCGACCCCGGATCCGCGGCAACACCACCCGGCCCATGCTGCAGCCGGACCCCGAGGTCCGATGGAGCCAGATCCTGGACGAGCGCCGGGAGACCTTCGAGCGGCTCGCCACCATCCGCCTGGACGGCCGCGCGCCCCGCAGCGTCGCGCAGATCGCCCACGACCTCTACGCCGCACTCGGCGAGCCGCAGACCTCCGTGCTCACCGCACGCGGGAAGGAGCACACCGCATGACCGAGACCGTGATCCCCGTCCGCGGGGAGACCCCCGAGAACCAGTACGACGTCCTGGTGGGCCACGGCCTGCTGGGCCGCGTGCCCCAGCTGCTGGGTGAGCGCGTCAAGAAGGTCCTCATCATCCACCCGCGCGCCCTGCGAACCACCGGGGACGTGGTGCAGGAGGACCTCGGGCAGGCGGGCATCCAGAGCTTCGTCGCGGAGATCCCGGACGCGGAGGAGGGCAAGCGCGTGGAGGTGGCGGCCTTCTGCTGGCAGATCATGGGCCAGTCCGACTTCACGCGCACGGACGCCGTGGTCTCCGTGGGCGGCGGGGCCGTGTCCGACCTCGCTGGTTTCGTGGCCGCCACGTGGCTGCGCGGGGTGCGGGTGGTCCACCTTCCCACCACTCTGCTGGGCATGGTGGATGCCGCCGTGGGCGGAAAGACCGGGATCAACACCGCGGAGGGCAAGAACCTGGTGGGCTCCTTCCACCCGCCAGCCGCGGTCGTGTGCGACCTCGACTCCCTGGCCACGCTGCCCGAGAACGAGCTGCTGACCGGGATGGCCGAGGTGGTCAAGTGCGGTTTCATCGCCGATCCGCAGATCCTGCAGCTGATCCAGGAGAACCCCGAGCAGGTGCGCGACAGCCAGTCGGACGTGGTCCGGGAACTGGTGGAGCGCAGTGTACGGGTCAAGGCGGAGGTCGTCTCCTCGGACCTGAAGGAGTCCGGGCGGCGTGAGTACCTGAACTACGGCCACACCCTGGGCCACGCGATCGAGCACAACGAGCGCTACCAGTGGCGCCACGGTGCTGCAGTCTCGGTGGGCATGGTCTTCGCGGCGGAACTGGGGCGCGCGGCAGGAACCCTGGACGACAACGTCGTGGCCCGTCACCGCGAGATCCTCACCTCCCTGGGGCTGCCCGTGAGCTACCGTGCGGACCAGTGGCCGCGGCTGCTGGAGGTCATGAAGCGCGACAAGAAGACGCGGGGCAACCTGCTGCGCTTCGTGGTCCTGGACCGCATTGCCGCACCGCGCATCATGGAGGTTCCGGACCCCGCGATCCTTTTCGCGTGCTACCAGGAGATCGCGGACTGAGACCCGCCACGCCGGCCCGTGCCGTGGCCACCGGGCGGACGGGCCCGGCCACGCGGTAGACTGGTGCGGCTCCACGAGCCGATCCCGCCCGCAGACGTTCCCGACGAGAAAGTGACACCGTGGCAACCAGCAACGACATCAAGAACGGCACCATCCTCAAACTCGACGGCAACCTCTGGCAGACCATCGAGTTCCAGCACGTCAAGCCCGGCAAGGGGGGCGCGTTCGTGCGCACCAAGCTGCGCAACGTGACGAGCGGCAAGGTGGTGGACAAGACGTTCAACGCGGGTGCCAAGATCGAGACCGCCACGGTGGACCGCAGCGAGTACCAGTACCTCTACCAGGACGGTGAGGACTACGTGTTCATGGACAACTCCACGTACGACCAGATCACTGTCCCGGGTGTCGTGGTGGGGGACGCGGCGAACTTCATGCTCGAGAACCAGAACGTGACCGTGGCCATCCACGAGGGCGCGCCGCTGTACATCGAGATGCCGCCCTCGGTGGTCCTGGAGATCACCTACACCGAGCCCGGCCTGCAGGGTGACCGCTCCACGGGCGGCACGAAGCCCGCCACCGTGGAGACCGGCTACCAGATCCAGGTCCCCCTGTTCCTCGAGCAGGGCACCAAGGTCAAGGTGGACACCCGCACCGGCGACTACCTGGGACGCGTCAACGAGTGAGCGGGGCACGCAGCAAGGCCCGGGTCCGCGCCGTCGAGATCCTCTTCGAGGCCGAACAACGTGACGAGTCGGTCCGCGACGCCCTGGTGCGCCGGCGGGAGAACTCGACCTCGCCCATCCAGCCCTACACCGTGGAGATCCTCGAGGGCGTGGACGGGCGCCGCGAGGACATCGACGAGTTCCTGCAGACCTACTCGCAGGGCTGGGAGCTCTCGCGGATGCCCGCAGTGGACCGCAACGCCCTGCGCGTGGGCGCGTGGGAGCTTCTCTACAACGACGACGTCCCGGACGGCGTGGCCGTGGCGGAGGCGGTGGCCGTGGCGCGGGAGCTGTCCACTGACGACTCGCCCCGTTTCGTCAACGGCCTGCTGGGCCGTCTGCAGAAGGTCAAGCCGTCCCTGCTGGACGACTGAGACCGTGACCCCGGTTCGTGGACCCCACGGGCCGGGGTTTTTCCGTGTGGTAGCTTCAAAGACAGATCGCACCCTTTAAATTCCGTCCGGTGAGGCGGGGAAGGAGGCGGCACGTGAGCGTGCCCGAACACGCCGAGCAGGCACCGGGGAGCACAGTCTCCCGAGTGATCCTCTCGACATCCGACATCGACCGGGCCCTGTCCCGGATCGCCCACGAGATCCTGGAGTCCAACAAGGGCTCGGAGAACCTCGCGCTGCTGGGGATCGCCCGTCGCGGCTTCCCGCTGGCCCAGCGCCTCGCGGCCAGGCTCGAGCAGATCGACCCCGACTTCACGGCCCGCGCCGCCACGGGGCAGCTGGACATCACCATGTACCGCGACGACCTGCGCCGCCACCCCGCCCGCACCCCGCAGCCCACGCTGATCCCAGATTCCGGGATCGACGGGTGCACCGTGGTGCTCGTGGACGACGTCCTGTGCTCCGGGCGCACCATCCGCGCTGCGCTCGACGCCCTCGTGGACGTGGGTCGGCCCCGGGCCGTACGGCTGGCCGTCCTGGTGGACCGCGGGCACCGCGAGCTGCCGATCCGCGCGGACCACGTGGGCAAGAATCTGCCGACCTCCTCTCAGGAGAAGGTGCGGGTGCTGCTGCGCGAGACGGACCCGGACACGCGCGCTGAGGGCCACGAGGACTGCGTGGTGATCGACGCGCCGGTGGCCTCGGACCCGGACGTCGCCAGGGACGCCGAGGCCGCGGGGGAGGGGACGAGCCGATGAGGCACCTGCTCTCCACTGCCGAGCTCTCCTACGGGGAGGCCGTCCAGATCCTGGACACCGCGGACCAGATGGCCGCCGTGTCCTCCCGCTCCGTCAAGAAGCTGCCCGCGCTGCGCGGGCGCACCGTGGTGAACCTGTTCTTCGAGGACTCCACGCGTACGAGGATCTCGTTCGAGACGGCGGCCAAGAGGCTGAGCGCGGACGTGATCAACTTCTCCGCGAAGGGCTCGTCCGTGTCCAAGGGCGAGTCCCTGAAGGACACCGCCCAGACCCTGATGGCCATGAGCGCGGACGCCGTGGTGATCCGCCACGCGTCCTCCGGCGCGCCGCAGCAGCTCGCGGACTCCGGGTGGATCGACGCCGCCGTCGTCAACGCGGGGGACGGCAAGCACGCACACCCCACGCAGGCGCTGCTGGACGCGATGACGCTGCGCCAGGTGCGCTCCCGCCGCACGGGCACGCCCACGACGGGCATGGACCTGGACGGTATGCATGTGGTGGTCGTGGGTGACGTGCTGCACTCGCGGGTAGCCCGCTCCAACGTGTGGCTGCTCACGGCCCTGGGCGCCCGGGTCACGCTCGTGGCCCCGCCCACGCTGCTGCCCGTGGCCATGGACGACTGGCCGTGCGAGGTCTCCTACGACCTCGACGCCGTGCTGGCGGAGGCTCCGGACGCCGTGATGATGCTGCGGCTGCAGCGTGAGCGGATGAACGCGGCGTTCTTCCCGAGCGAGGCCGAGTACACCCGGGGCTGGGGGCTGACCTCCCAGCGGGTGCAGCGTCTCGAGGCCCTCGGCGCGCCCACGGTGTTCATGCACCCCGGTCCAATGAACCGCGGCCTGGAGATCTCCTCCGAGGCCGCAGACTCGGAGCGCTCCACCGTGCTGGAACAGGTGTCCAACGGCGTCTCCGTGCGCATGGCCGTGCTCTTCCAGCTGCTCTCCGGAGACGAGAGCACCCCCTACCCGAGCGAGAACTGAGGCGGTCCCATGAGCTCCTACCTGATCAGCAGTGCCCGCCCCGAGGGCGGTGAGCCGGCGGACATCCTCGTCACGGACGGCGTCATTGCGTCCGTGGGCGCCCCCGGAACCCTGGAGGCGCCCGAGGGGACCGAGACCGTCGACGCCGCGGGCGCCGTCGCACTGCCCGGTCTCGTGGACATGCACACCCACCTGCGTGAACCAGGCCACGAGGACGCCGAGACCGTGGAGACCGGCACCCGTGCCGCGGCGAAGGGTGGGTTCACCGCCGTCTTCGCAATGGCCAACTCCCACCCCGTGGCGGACACTGCTGGCGTGGTGGAGCAGGTCTGGCGCCTGGGCCGCGACGCGGGCTGGGCGGACGTCCACCCGGTGGGCGCGGTCACCGTGGGCCTCGAGGGCACGCAGCTCTCGGAGCTGCGCGCCATGGCCGAGTCCCGCGCGGGCGTGCGGATGTTCTCCGACGACGGCAAGTGCGTGCACGACCCCCTCCTGATGCGCCGGGCGCTGGAGTACGTGAAGTCCTTCGGTGGCATCATCGCGCAGCACGCCCAGGAGCCGCGCCTGACGCAGGACGCGCAGATGAACGAGGGCACCGTGTCCGCGGACCTCGGCCTCACGGGCTGGCCCGCGGTGGCCGAGGAGGCGATCATCGCCCGGGACGTGCTGCTGACGCAGCACGTGGACTCCCGCCTGCACGTGTGCCACGTCTCGACCGCTGGCTCGGTGGAGATCGTGCGCTGGGCCAAGGAGCGCGGAGTGGTCGTCACCGCCGAGGTGACCCCCCATCACCTGCTGCTCACGGACGAGCTCGTGCGAACCTTCGACCCCGTCTACAAGGTCAACCCCCCGCTGCGCACGGACGAGGACGTCCAGGCCCTGCGCCGCGCCGTCGCCGAGGGCGTGATCGATGTGGTCGGCACCGACCACGCGCCGCACTCCGCAGAGGACAAGGAGTGCGAGTGGAGCTGCGCGGCCCACGGGATGACCGGGCTGGAAACCGCTCTGGCCGTGGTGCAGCAGACCCTCGTGGACACCGGACTCATGGGCTGGGAGCGGGTGGCGCAGATCATGTCCCACCGTCCGGCCGAGATCCTCGGGCTCTCCGACCAGGGGCAGAAGCTGGAGCCCGGCGCGCCGGCGAACATCGTGCTGTGGAACCCGGAGGGCTCCACGACGGTGGACCCCGCGAGCCACGTGTCCAAGGGCCGCAACAGCCCCTACCGGGGGATGAACCTGCCGGGGGCTGTGCGCGCCACGTTCTACCGCGGCCACCCCGTTGTCCTGGACGGGGAACTGACCACCCCCCTGGCCCGCTGATCCCCGCGCGTTCACGAAAGGTTCTGTCTCGATGTCGGACAAGCTCGTCCCCACCCTGCTCACCATCCTCATCGTGGTGGTGCTCTTCGCCCTGCTCTGGTGGGGCTGGCGGGGTCGGGTGCGACGCCAGTCGGGGCTGCCTCCCGTGGCGCAGGCCCCGCGGGACCTGATGCAGCGCGCCACGGCCCGGGTGGACGGGATGTACGTGGTCACCACCTACGCCTCCCAGCCGCTGGAGCGGATCGCGAGCCACGGCCTCGGCGTGCGCACCACCGCGGAGGCCGTGGTGGCACCCGACGGCGTGTTCCTCAACCGCCAGGGCGCCCCGGACGTCTTCATCCCCCGGGAGCACCTGCGCGCTGTGTCGACCGCCTCCGGGATGGTCGGCAAGTTCGTGGAGCGCGGCGGACTCGTGGTGCTCACGTGGGACCTGGGGGACACCCGTGTGGACACCGGCTTCCGCGCCCGCACCGGTGAGGGCTCCCGCGAACTGGAGGACGCGGCGTCGGCCCTGCTGGACGCCTGAGCACAGAACCCGAGAAGACACCCCGAGAACCTGATCCCGGGACGGCACCGCAAAGGAGCCTCCCAGCATGCTCAACGAAAGGAGTTCACCATGAACTCACCACGCATCGAACCGGCCGTCATGGTCCTCGAGGACGGTACGGTCTTCCGTGGCCGAGCCTGGGGCGCCCCCGGCACGGCATTCGGCGAGGCGGTCTTCGCCACCGGGATGACCGGCTACCAAGAGACGCTCACGGACCCCTCCTACGCGGGGCAGATCGTGATCCAGACCGCGCCGCACATCGGCAACACGGGCGTGAACCTGCAGGACATGGAGTCCCACAGGATCTGGGTGAACGGCTTCGTGGTCCGTGACCCCGCCCGCCGCCCCTCCAACTGGCGCAGCGAGCGCAGCCTGGACGAGGAGCTCGCCGAGCAGGGCATCACCGGGATCCAGGGCGTGGACACCCGCGCCCTGACCCGCCACCTGCGCAACAAGGGTGCGATGCGCGCCGGCATCTTCTCCGGGGAGGCCGCCGAGCAGCCCACCGCGCAGCTCGTGCAGCAGGTGACCGAACAGCCAGCCATGGCGGGACGCTCGCTCGCGGAGCACGTGAGCGTGGACGAGGCCTATGTGGTGGAGCCCTCCGAGCACGGCTGGGACGCCCCGGTGCGCCACGACGTCGTCGCCGTGGACCTCGGCATCAAGTCCATGACGCCGCAGCGAATCGCCGAGCGCGGGGTGCGCGTGCACGTGGTGCCCGCGGACGTGACCTTCGAGCAGCTCCGCGAGCTGGACCCGGATGGTGTGTTCTTCTCCAACGGTCCCGGTGACCCGGCGACCGCCGACGAGCAGGTGGCCCTGCTGCAACGGGTGCTCGACGCCCGCATCCCGTTCTTCGGAATCTGCTTCGGCAACCAGCTGCTGGGTCGTGCGCTCGGCTTCGGCACGTACAAACTGACCTTCGGCCACCGCGGCATCAACCAACCCGTGATGGACCTCGCCACGGGCACGGTGGAGATCACCTCCCAGAACCACGGCTTCGCCGTGGACGCCCCAGTGGGCGAGACCGTGACCGCCCCCGAGTCCCGCTACGGCCGGGTGGCCGTGTCCCACGTGGGGCTCAACGACAACGTGGTGGAAGGCCTGCGCTGCGAGGACATCCCCGCGTTCTCGGTGCAGTACCACCCCGAGGCCGCGGCCGGTCCCCACGACTCCGCCTACCTCTTCGACCGCTTTATCGACGTGATGGACCGGGCCGGCCAGGGCTCCGATCCGGAAGCAGGAGACAACTGATGCCCCGCAGGCAAGACCTCAACAGCGTCCTGGTGATCGGCTCCGGGCCCATCGTGATCGGCCAGGCCGCGGAGTTCGACTACTCCGGCACCCAGGCCCTGCGCGTCCTGAAGGACGAGGGGCTGCGCGTGATCCTGGTCAACTCCAACCCGGCCACCATCATGACCGACCCGGAGTTCGCGGACGCCACCTACGTGGAGCCCATCACCCCGGAGACGGTCGAGAAGATCATCGCCAAGGAGCGCCCGGACGCCGTGCTGCCCACCCTGGGTGGTCAGACCGCGCTGAACACCGCGCTCGCACTGGACGCCAACGGAGCGCTCGAGAAGTACGACGTCGAGCTGATCGGCGCGGACGTCGCCGCCATCAACCTCGGTGAGGACCGCGAGGCCTTCAAGGGCGTCGTCGAGCGCTGCGGCGCCGAGTCCGCCCGCTCGGTCATCGTCCACTCCATGGACGAGGCGCTCTCGGCCGCGGAGAAGCTGGGCTACCCCATGGTCGTGCGGCCCTCCTTCACCATGGGCGGGCTCGGCTCCGGGCTCGCGTACAACGAGACTGACCTGCACCGCATCGCCGGCGCCGGCATCCAGTACTCGCCCACCTCGGAGGTGCTCCTGGAGGAGTCCATCCTGGGCTGGAAGGAGTACGAGCTCGAGATGATGCGCGACGCCAACGACAACGTGGTGGTCGTGTGCTCGATCGAGAACGTGGACCCCGTGGGAGTGCACACCGGCGACTCCATCACCGTGGCCCCCGCCCTGACCCTGACCGACCGCGAGTACCAGCGGATGCGCGACATCGCGATCGCCGTGATCCGCGAGGTGGGCGTGGACACCGGTGGGTGCAACATCCAGTTCGCGGTGGAGCCCGACACCGGGCGCATCGTGGTGATCGAGATGAACCCCCGCGTCTCCCGCTCCTCGGCGCTGGCGTCCAAGGCTACGGGCTTCCCGATCGCCAAGATCGCCACGAAGCTCTCCCTGGGCTACACACTGGACGAGATCCCCAACGACATCACGCAGAAGACACCGGCGAGCTTCGAGCCGACGCTGGACTACGTGGTGGTGAAGGTCCCGCGCTTCGCGTTCGAGAAGTTCCCCGCGGCGGACCCCACGCTGACCACCACCATGAAGTCAGTGGGCGAGGCCATGGCCATCGGGCGCAACTTCACGGAGGCCCTGCAGAAGGCCATGCGCTCGCTGGAGCAGAAGGGCTCGTCCTTCAGCTTCGCCAGGCCCGCCGTGGAGCCCGGGCCCAACACGGTGGCGCGCCTGGTCGAGAAGACCCGGGAGACCACCACGCAGCGGCTGCGCAACGTGCAGCGTGCGCTGCTGGCTGGTGCCACCGTGGAGCAGGTCTTCGAGGCCACCGCGATCGACCCGTGGTTCCTGGACCAGGTCCAGCTGCTCAACGAGACCGCCGAGCTGATCCGCCAGGACCCGGACCTGCACCCCGCCACCCTGCGAGAGGCCAAGCGGCACGGCTTCTCGGACGCGCAGATCGGCGAGCTCGTGCACCTGGAGGAGTCCGTGGTGCGCGGGGTGCGCCACGCCCTTGACATCCGCCCCGTCTACAAGACCGTGGACACGTGCGCCGCGGAGTTCGAGGCGTTCACCCCGTACCACTACTCGAGCTACGACGAGGAGTCGGAGGTCGCCCCGCACGAGAAGCCCTCGGTGATGATCCTGGGCTCCGGGCCCAACCGGATCGGGCAGGGCATCGAGTTCGACTACTCGTGCGTGCACGCCTCCATGGTGCTGCGCGAGGCCGGTTACGAGACGGTGATGCTCAACTGCAACCCGGAGACCGTGTCCACGGACTACGACGTCTCCACGCGCCTGTACTTCGAGCCGCTGACGTTCGAGGACGTCATGGAGGTCGTGGAGGCCGAGCGCCGCTCGGGCGGGCTGCTGGGCGTGTTCGTGCAGCTCGGCGGGCAGACCCCGCTCAAGCTCGCCGCGGACCTCAAGGCCGCGGGTGTGCCCATCCTGGGCACGACTCCTGAGGCGATCGACCTCGCCGAGGACCGCGGGGAGTTCGCCCGCGTGCTCACCGAGGCCGGACTGCGCCAGCCCAAGAACGGCACGGCCTACGACTTCGCCGAGGCGCGGCGGATCGCCCACGAGATCGGTTATCCCGTGCTCGTGCGCCCCTCGTATGTGCTGGGTGGCCGGGGCATGGAGATCGTCTACGACGAGGCCTCCCTGAAGACCTACCTGGACAACGCCACGGAGATCAGCCCGAGCCGCCCCGCCCTGATCGACAAGTTCCTCGAGGACGCGATCGAGATCGACGTGGACGCCCTCTACGACGGCCGGGACTGCTACGTGGGCGGGATCATGGAGCACATCGAGGAGGCCGGGATCCACTCCGGTGACTCCGCGTGCGTGCTGCCCCCGATCACCCTCGGCCCCGACGTGATCGCCCGCGTGCGCGAGGCCACCGGGGCGATTGCCCGCGGTGTGGGTGTGAGGGGTCTCATCAACCTGCAGTTCGCGCTGGCCTCGGACGTGCTCTACGTGATCGAAGCGAACCCCCGTGCCTCCCGCACGGTCCCGTTCGTCTCGAAGGCCACGGGGGTCCAGATGGCCAAGGCCGCAGCGCTGATCGGCACCGGGCGCACGGTGGCACAGCTGCGGGCCGACGGCGTGCTGCCGGCAGACTACGACGGCACCACCCTGCCGGAAAACACACCGACCGCAGTGAAGGAGGTCGTGCTCCCGTTCGCCCGCTTCCGCACCCCCGAGGGTGCGGTCGTGGACTCGCTGCTCGGCCCGGAGATGCGCTCCACGGGCGAGGTCATGGGCATCGACAAGTACTTCGACACCGCGTTCGCCAAGGCCCAGGCCGCGGCCGGCGGCCCCCTGCCCACCGCGGGCCGGCTGTTTGTCTCGGTGGCCAACAAGGACAAGCGCTCGGCGGTGATCCCCGTCAAGATGTTTGCGGACCTCGGCTTCGAGATCGTCTCCACGGGCGGTACCGCGCAGGTGCTCCGTCGCAACGGCATCGAGTCCCGTGTGGTGGCCAAGATCGCGGACACGGACGAGGACGGCCCCACGGTGGCGGACCTGATCACGGCGGGAGAGATCGACCTGATCTTCAACACCCCCTCAGGTGGCCAGGCGGCGCGCGGAGACGGCTACCAGATCCGCGCCGCGGCCACGTCCGTGGGCGTGCCGACCATGACGACGGTCTCGGAGCTCGGTGCCGCACTGCAGGCAATCACGGCGCAGCGGCAGTACTCGTGGTCCGTGACCTCCCTGCAGGAGCACGAGGAGAACCTGCGCAGCCAGGTGGCGGGGGAGCGGACGGGTGCGTGAGCCCTTCGGCGCCCGCCTCGCGGCGGCCATGGGCGCGACCGGTCCCCTCTGTGTGGGGATCGACCCGCACCCGGCCCTGCTGGACGCGTGGGCTCTGCCCCGCACGGTCTCGGGACTGGAGCGCTTCGCGCTGAGCGTGGTGGAGGCCGCCGCGGGTCTGGCCGCCGCGGTCAAGCCGCAGGTCGCGCTGTTCGAGGCCTACGGCTCGGCGGGTTTTGCGGTGCTCGAACGAGTGCTACGGGAGTCCCGTGAGGCAGGAGTGCTCAGCATCGCGGACGCCAAGCGCGGGGACATCGGCTCCACGATGGCGGCCTACGCCCAGGCGTGGCTCGCCGACGACTCGCCCCTGGCCGCCGACGCCGTGACGCTCAGCCCCTACCTCGGGTTCGAGTCCTTGCGCCCTGCCCTGGACCTCGCGCGGCAGACTGGCCGTGGCACGTTCGTGCTGGCGCTGACCTCCAACCCGGAGGGCGCGGCGGTCCAGCACGTGGGCGGCACCAGCTCCGTGGCGGGGGCCGTGCTCGACGCGGTGGCTCACGAGAACGCGCCCGCACGCGACGTCGTGGCGCACGATGGCGCGCGGCCCGGCACCTGGGGCGACGCGGCGGCGTCGTCCCAGGTGGGAGCCCACGACGCCGCGCGGGCGGGTCTCGCGAATCGTGACGAAATCGTGACGTCGCCTGTCAGGGGCGCTCTCGGCTCGTGCGGCGTGGTCGTGGGGGCCACTGTGGGGGACGCGCTCGAGCGCCTGGACATCGACCTGAGCGCGCTCGACGGGCCGATCCTGGCACCGGGATACGGCGCCCAGGGCGCGGGGGCGGGTGACCTCGCGGCAGTGTTCCAGCACGTCAGACCGGCAGTGCTCGCGAATTCCTCGCGCGGCATCCTCGCTCACGGCCCGGACGCGGCTGCCCTGCGGGAAGCGATCCGGCGCTCCAGCGAGGAGCTCTCCGCCGCCCTGCGCTGACCCGTCCAACCTCGGGAACGCCCCCTGACCGTGAGCCGTCCGGCCACGTCAGGGGGCGTTCACCGTGTTTACCGGGGCAAACGCGTCGGGTACTTTCAGGGTGACCACCCCGGTGCGCCACCCCCCAACACGGGCGCACCCGGGGGTGAAGGCACACGAGGAGGAGAGCTGGGCATGGCACTACGGCCACTGACGGATGAAGAGCGCGCGCACGCTCGGGAGAAGGCCACCGCGGCACGGACCGCGAGGGCGGAGATCAAGAAGGGGCTGCGGGACGGCTCGCTGAGCGTCGCGGACGTCCTCACCAGGAGTGAGACGGACGAGGCCGTCAGCCGACTGAAGGTCACCGAGCTGCTGGAGGCAACCCCCGGGATCGGGAAGGTGCGCTCCGCGGCGATCATGGAGCACATCGGGATCGCACCCACGCGCCGCGTGCGCGGGCTGGGCCAGCACCAACGCCGCGCGCTCGTGGAGTACCTCGACCACTGAGCCCCCCGGCCCCGGCACTGGCCTGCGGGCGACGTCGCGCCTGACGGTACCCCGCCGGGTCGGTGCGGCCGGTGGTTGGTACAGTGGCGGACGAGCCGACCGCTCGTCCACCACTGCTCCGCTGGAGGTATTCCGTGACCCCGTCGCCCACCGTGACCGTCCTGGCCGGCCCCACGGCCGTGGGAAAGGGGACGGTCTCCACCTACGTCCGGGACCACTACCCGCAGGTGTGGCTCTCGGTCTCCGCGACCACCCGGGCCCCGCGGCCCGGAGAGGTGGAGGGCGTGCACTACTTCTTCGTGAGCGACGACGAGTTCGACCGCATGATCGAGGACCACGACCTGCTCGAGTGGGCCGTGGTGCACAACCTGCACCGCTACGGCACACCGCGGCACAAGGTGGAAGAGGCGCTGGCCGCCGGACGCAGCGTGCTGCTGGAGATCGACCTGCAGGGCGCGCGCAGCATCCGCCAGAGCCTTCCGGACGCGCGCTTCGTGTTCCTGGCGCCGCCCAGCTGGGAGGAGATGGTGCAGCGGCTCGTGGGCCGGGGCACCGAAACCCCCGAGCAGCAGCAGCGACGCCTGGAAACGGCTAAACTGGAACTTGCGGCACGTTCGGAGTTCGACCACACGGTGGTCAACGACACCGTGGAGCGCGCCGCCGCCGAACTCGTGGCTCTCATGGGGCTGCCGGACGAACAGGGCCGCTGAGCCCGTTGCGTCCGGGGACCTGCGCGGTCCACCCCGAGCCAGCACAGACATCCACCTGCACTTCAGAGGAGTCCTGACACACGTGAGCATGAACAACGAAGGCATCGTCGACCCGCCCGTGGACCGGCTGCTCGACAAGACGGATTCCAAGTACGGCCTGGTGATCTTCGCTGCGCGTCGCGCCCGCCAGATCAACGCGTACTACTCGCAGCTGCACGAGGGCCTGTTCGAGTACGTGGGCCCGCTCGTGGACACCCAGCTCAACGAGAAGCCCCTGTCCATCGCCTTCCGCGAGATCGACGAGGGCCTGATCGAGGCCGACCACGTGACCAACGGAGGCTTCACCCCCAACGGCCAGCTGGTCTCGGACGAGCCCACGGCCACCGAGATGTTCACCGGGGACTTCTTCGCCCAGGGTGAGGATGCCGGCAGCGCGGCGGTCTTCTCGGACGGCGTGCAGGTTGCCGAGGAGCAGCACCCCGAGGGCACCGAGACCGTCACGGAGACCGTGGCCGAGGAGGCCACCGAGGACTCCACGGAGCCCACCGAGCAGTGACGGTGAACTCCACCGGCCCCGCCCCCGTCCCCTCCGGCCCGAGCGCTTCGTTGCGCATCGTGCTTGGTGTGGGCGGGGGCATTGCCGCATACAAGGCCGCCCTGGTGTCCCGCCTCCTCTCCGAGGCTGGCCACCACGTCGTGCCCATGCCCACGCGTTCCGCCCTGGAGTTCGTGGGCGCACCCACGTGGGAGGCGCTGACCGGTGAGCCTGTGACGGACTCCGTGTTTGAGCGCGTGGACACCGTCAACCACGTGGCGCAAGGTCAGGCGGCGGACCTCGTGGTCATCGCGCCGGCCACGGCTGACCTGATGGCGCGCATCGCCCACGGCCACGCTGACGACCTGCTCACCACCACGGTGCTCGCAACCGCTGCGCCCGTGCTCCTGGCCCCGGCCATGCACACCGAGATGTGGCAGAACCCCGCCACCCGGCGCAACGTGGAACTGCTGCGCCAGCACGGCCACACGGTGCTGGAACCGGCCTCGGGTCGTCTGACGGGCGCGGACAGCGGACCCGGCCGGCTCCCGGAGCCCCGGGAGATTGTCGATGCCGCCCTGGCGCTCGTCGCTGACCGCACCGGGTCTGCCCCCGCGGCCCACACCGCCGAGGGGCACGGCCTGGACGAATCGCACCAGCACGAACCGCTCCTGGACGAACCGCCCCGGGGGACCGGACAACCCGTCGCTCACGGTGCGGCCGACCAGGCCGCCGGGGCCGGCACCCGCGCCCTGGCCGGTCGGCGCGTGCTCATCACCGCCGGGGGTACGCGGGAGGCCCTGGACCCCGTGCGGTTTCTCGGCAACCGCTCGTCCGGCAAGCAGGGGATCGCGATCGCCCGCGCCGCCCGCGACGCCGGTGCGAACGTGCACCTGATCGCGGCGCACGTGGAGACCCCGCTGCCCGAAGGCGTCCGGGTCACCCGCGTGTCCTCGGCGCTGGAGCTGCGCGATGCGAGCCTGGCCGCGGCGGAAGGCTGCGACGTCGTCGTCATGGCCGCTGCCGTGGCCGACTACCGCCCCGACACCGTGGGCGAGCACAAGATGAAGAAGTCCGAGGACGGCACGGACCCCGTGATCCGCCTGGTGCGCAACCCGGACATCCTGCGGGAGCTGGTGACGCTGCGCAACGAGCAGGGCCGGGAGCAGCTCGTGGTGGGCTTCGCCGCGGAGACGGGCGACGCCGAGCGCTCCGTCCTGGACTTCGGCCGCGCCAAGCTGCGGCGCAAGGGCTGCGACCTCCTCGTGCTCAACGAGGTGGGCACGGACAAGGTCTTCGGCCGGGACGACACCGAGGTTGTGGTCCTCTCGGCGCACTCGGAGGACGAGTCCGGTGCGCGCGGCACGAAGGACGAGGTGGCACGGTTCGTGGTGGCCCGGATCGCCTCCGAACTCCACGTCTGAGCCTGCAGGTAGTGTGGTCTTCCGTGACAGCATCGAGTGAGCACCTGAGAATCTTCACCTCCGAGTCCGTGACCGAGGGCCACCCGGACAAGATCTGCGACCAGATCTCGGACACGATCCTGGACGCCCTGCTCACGGAGGACCCGGAGTCCTCGGTGGCCGTGGAGACCATGGTGACCACGGGCCTCGTGCACGTGGCGGGCGAGGTCAAGACGGACGCGTACGTGGACATTCCCCACATCGTGCGCAAGACCCTGCTGGACATCGGTTACAACTCCTCGGTCCACGGCTTCGACGGCGAGTTCTGCGGCGTGTCCATCAGCGTGGGGGAGCAGTCCAACGAGATCTACGAGGGCGTCTTCACGTCCCTGGAGGAGCGCACGGGCACCGCCAAGGACCCACGGGACGCGCAGGGCGCCGGGGACCAGGGCATCATGTTCGGCTACGCCTCGGACGAGACGAACGCCCTGATGCCCGCGCCGATCCTGCTCGCGCACCGCCTGTCTGAGCAGCTCACGCGCGTGCGCAAGACCGCCGTGCTGCCGGGGCTGCGCCCGGACGGCAAGACCCAGGTCACCCTCGGCTACGACGGCCACACGCCGGTGTCCGTGGACACCGTGGTGGTCTCCTCCCAGCACGTGGAGAACTACGACCTCGAGCAACTCACCAGCGACATCACCTCGAGCGTGGTGAACCCGGTGCTGGAGGAGTCCGGACTGGATCTCTCCGGCGCGCGGATCATCGTGAACCCCGCGGGGAACTTCGTGCGCGGCGGGCCCGTGGGGGACGCCGGGCTGACCGGGCGCAAGATCATCGTGGACACCTACGGCGGCATGTCCCGTCACGGCGGCGGCGCGTTCTCTGGCAAGGATCCGTCCAAGGTGGACCGCTCCGCCGCGTACGCGATGCGCTGGGTGGCCAAGAACGTGGTGGCGGCAGGCCTCGCGCGCCGTGCCGAGGTGCAGGTGGCGTACGCGATCGGCCAGGCGCACCCGGTGGGTCTTTACGTGGAGACCTTCGGCACCGAGACCGTGGACCCCGTGCGGATCGAGAAGGCCATCACGGAGGTCTTCGACCTGCGCCCGCTGGCCATCATCGAGGACCTCGACCTGAAGCGCCCCATCTACGCCAAGACCGCCGCCCACGGCCACTTCGGCCGCAACGACCCGGACTTCACGTGGGAGCGCACGGACCGCGTCCAGGAGCTGCGTTCCGCCGCGGGTCTGTGACCCCGGAGCCCGAGCAGGGGTCCGGTCCGACCGAGTCCGCACCGGCGGCTGCTGCCGGGGCCAACGAGCCGGGAGAGCAGCTGACCCTCGCGGGACTTTCGCAGGCCGTGGCGAGGCCGGCGAAGGCCCCTGCTGCGGGCACCGGGCGCGACGCTGCTGCGGCACCTGTCCGCCGTGCGGTGGGCTCCGAGGGCACAGCCCCCGAGAACCCCGTGGCGCAGGTGCTGCTGGAGGCCTACGTGCCCCACCTGGACCGGCTCTTCGACTACCGCGTCACCGCCGCGCTGGACACGCAGGCCGTGGTGGGCTCCAAGGTGTCCGTGCTGTTCTCGGGCCGCAAGATGTCCGGGTGGATCGTGCACCGGGTGGCGCACACGGACGTCCCCGAGGACCGTCTGCTGCCCGTGCGTCGGGTGCTCAGCCCCCTGCCCGTTGCACGGCCCGAGATCGTGGAGCTCGCGCAGGCCGTGGCGGACCGCTGTGCGGGAACTGCCGCGGACGTGCTGCGGGTGGCCATCGCCCCGCGGGTCGCACGGGTGGACAAGGAGTTCTCCTCGGCGGAACAGTCCGAGGACGGCGAGGTCACGTCCTCAACCACCGGTCAAGCACCGGGAGACCCTTCCCACGAGGCTGCCTCATCGGCGGCCCCCACCGATGCCGCCGCCCCTCCGCGGGCAGACCCGTTGCCTGTCGAAGCGTCATCTGGTGACCCGCTGCGGGCGGACTCGCTTCCCGCCCACGAGGCGCCTGCGCACACCTCACCCGCCCACGCGCCGTCGCCAGCCCTCTGGGATCACTACAAGGGCGGCCCCGAGTACATCGCCGCGGTGGCGGCGGGCGAGCCCGCGCGCGCCGTCGTCGAGGTGATGCCCGCCGCCCCCGACCACGACTGGGCGGTCCTCACGGCCCACGCCATGGCCACGGCCTACGCCGCTGGCCGGGGCGCGGTGGGTGTGGTCGCGGACCACAAGGGCCTCGACCGCCTCGAGAAGGCGCTCCACGAGCTGGTGGGGGAGGACGCCGTCGTCCGGCTGCACGCCGGTGACGGCCCGACCCCGCGCTACCGAGGCTTCCTCGAGCTCGCCCTGGGCCGCAAGAAGCTGGCCGTGGGGACCCGTTCGGCGGCCTACGCCCCGGTGCAGGACCTCGCTCTCGTGTGCTGCCACGACGACGGGGACGTCAACTTCGTGGAGCAGCGCGCGCCCTACCAGCACACGCGCGACGTGCTCCTGTTGCGGGCGCAGCGCGAGGGGCTCGCGAGTCTGTTCACCGGCCACGCTGTGAGCCCGGAGGCGCAGCGGCTCGTGACCACGGGCTGGGCGGCGCGGGTGGCTCCGCCCCGGTCCGTGCTGCGGCGGTTCTCCCCGCGGATCGAGGCGACGTCGGACTCCTTCAACAGTGAGCGGGACCCGCTTGCGGCGCGGGCCCGGCTGCCGCAGGAGGCGTTCCGGGTGGCGCGCGCGGGGCTGGAGCGCGGCCCGGTGCTCGTGCAGGTGGCCCGCAAGGGCTACGCACCGGTGCTCGCGTGCCAGCGCTGCCGCACTCCCGCGCGCTGCCGCGCGTGCAACGGGCCCCTGGCGCTGAGCTCCGCGCAGGCGGTGCCCGTGTGCAGCTGGTGCGGTCGCCAGGCCCACGACTGGCGGTGCGCGGAGTGCGGGTTCGCGCGGGTGCGTCTGAGTTCGGTGGGCGCGGGGCGCACTGCCGAGGAGCTGGGCCGCGCCTTCCCCCAGGTGCCGGTGATCTCCTCGAGCGAGCGCACGGTGCGGTCCCGGGTGGGGTCCGCTCCGGCGCTTGTGGTGGCCACGCCGGGCGCGGAGCCCGTGGCGGACGGCGGCTACGCGGCGGTGCTACTGCTGGACGGCAACCAGATGCTCGCCCGGCCGTGGCTGCGTGCGGAGGAGCAGACCCTGCGCCGGTGGTTCAACGCGGCCGCGCTCGCGCGGGCGGCGTCGGAGGGCGGCACGGTGGTGGTGACGGCGGACCAGGACCGCGCGG
>NZ_RBMB01000037.1:0-24857 GCF_003989485.1 Kocuria sp. HSID17590
CCGCGCGGAACGTCGCCGGGTGCAGGCCCGGGTCGCGCTCGCCGTCGCCACCGCCGCGGAGCACCTGCGGGCGCGAGCGGAGGAGGCGACCCGTGAGGCCGCCGCCGAGCGGGACGAGATCGAGACCCGGCGCGCCGGACTCGACGAGGCCGCCCAGCGGCTGCGAGCGGAACGCGACGAGGTCACGAAGGACCTGGCCCAGATCACGGAGAAGCTGCACCGCGCGGAGCTGGACCTGGCGCAGCGGCGCGCTCGGCTCGAGGGACTGGAGACCACCGCGCTCGAGGAGCTGGGGCTGACCCCGGACTTCCTGGTGGACCACTACGGGCCGCACCTGCCGGTGCCGGATGCGGACGCGGTCCTGGAGGAGGCACAGCGGGCCGAGGAGGAGGACACTCCGCGACAGCTCGAGCTGCCGAAGATGACCGACCCCGGCGCGCCGTTTCGCCGGGAGGAGCAGGAGGCCCGGCTGCAGCGCGCGCAGAAGCAGCTCAAGGCGCTCGGCAAGGTCAACCCGCTCGCGCTCGAGGAGTTCGCGGCGCTGGAGGAGCGGCACACGTTCCTGGTCACCCAGCTGGAGGACGTCAAGAACTCCCGCACGGACCTGCGCAACATCATCCGGGACGTGGACCGGCACGTGGAGGAGGTCTTCACGCAGGCCTACCGGGACACCGCCGAGCAGTTCGTCTCCGTGTTCGCCACCCTGTTCCCGGGCGGCGAGGGGCGGCTGCGGCTCACGGATCCGGACGACATGCTCAACTCCGGCGTGGAGGTCGAGGCCCGACCCGCCGGCAAGAAGATCAAGCGGCTCTCGCTGCTCTCCGGCGGTGAGCGCTCCCTGACCGCGATCGCCCTGCTGGTGGCCATCTTCAAGGCCCGCCCGTCCCCGTTCTACGTGATGGACGAGGTCGAGGCCGCCCTGGACGACCGCAACCTGGGCCGGTTGCTCACCATCTTCGAGCAGCTCAAGGAGAGCTCGCAGCTGATCATCGTGACCCACCAGAAGCGCACCATGGAGATTGCGGACGCCCTCTACGGGGTGTCCATGCGGGGCGACGGCGTGAGCCTGGTGGTGGGGCAGCAGCTGTCGCAGCTGCGGTAGTCAGAAAACCGCTGACGGCGACGCACGGTCGCGCTGCCGGCCCGTGTCGGCCTCCGGCGGGCGAGTCCTCCTGTGATCCCGAGCCCCTGATACGGACGGCGGCGTCAGCACCAATGGCCGCGTGAAGCTCAGTGCCCGTGTCATCCTTCCGTGCTCGCACACGGGGATCGTGCTCGTGCAGGGCCTTCTCGATCGCCGTCGGGACAGAAGCGGAGTCAGCCGTGGACGACCACTTGTCACTGCGCGTGGAGGGTACCGGGAGGGTTTGCGACCGAGCCACGGGAGGATGACGCAGCGCAGCGCCACCATGAACAGCAGCACGACGACCGCCCCGGTCAGCAGCTCCGTGAGAAGGCCAGCCCCAGACTCTGGAACAGGAGCTGTCCCAGGACGCCGCGAAGCACATAACCGAGGAAGAAGCCGAGCACGTTGTAGCTCGTGGTGCTCGACGACGAACGCTTCGTCCTCATCGTGCCCTCACTCCTTCGTCTCCGTCCGTGTCGCGTCCGGCGCCGTCTCCCGCACCGGCAACCACGCGAGGGCGGCGATCAGCATGAGGGCCCCGGAGACCCCGAACGCCCACCCGAAGCCGGCGGCGTCCGCGAGTGCTCCGGCGATGATCGGCCCGGCGATCTGCCCGGCGTCCGCGCACATCTGGTAGCGGGACAGCACCTTGCCGCCGGCACGGTCCGGACCGATCACGTCGGCCACGGCCGCCTGCTGGCCGGGGTTCAGCGTGCCGGATCCCACGCCCGCGAGCAGTGAGAGCACGGCGAAGGCCACCACGGTGGAGCTGAGTCCCACCCCGATGGTTGCCACGCCGCACACCACGAGTCCCGTGAGAACCAGGGGTTTGCGCCCCCACCGGTCCGTGAGCCTGCCGGTCACCGTCAGCGCGCACGCGTTGCCCACCGCGAACAGGGCCAGTGCCAGCCCGGCGACGGCGGGGCCCTCGCCCACGATCTGCGTGGCCAGCAGCGGAACGAGAGCCACGCGCACGCCCATCGCGGTCCACCCCGTGGAGAAGCTGGAGGCGAGCGCGGCACGGTACGCCCCGGCGTCGAGTGCGTCCCGGACCCGCATGACCGGCTGGGTGGCCGCGCCTCGCCTGGCCCCGAGCGTCTCGTCCTTGAGCCGCAGCCACACCACGAGCACGGCCACGAACAGTGCCGCGGCGTAGATCAGGAACGGCGCGTGCATCCCCAGCCCGGCCAGCGCGCCGCCGAGCACGGGGCCCAGGATGCCGCCCAGCAGGAACGCCGTCGCGTAGTAGCCGGAGACCCGCCCGCGCATGGTCCGCGGGGAGAGCCGGACGATCAGCCCCATCGCGGAGACCGTGAACATGGTGGAGCCGATCCCGCCCAGGCCGCGGAAGACCAGCAGCTGCCAGTAGGTCTGCGCGAACGCGGTGGCCGCGGAGGACAGCGCCACCACGATCAGACCGATCAGGTAGGTGGGGCGCTCGCCGAGCCTGTTGACCACCGTGCCGCTCACGGGGGCGAAGACCAGCCGGCACAGGGCGAACGCGCTGATCACCGCGGAGGCCGCGGCCACCCCCACACCGAAGCTCGACGCGAACTGGGGCAGCACCGGGGCCACGATCCCGTAGCCGAGTGCGATCACGAACGCCGCGGCGATCAGCACCTTGATGGGTTCGGGGACCTTCTCCCGGGAGGCAGACGGCACGGCGTCCGGGACGGTCTCGACGGGGGGCTCGTCGGGGTCTGTCGGGATGCGGGGCTCGGCGGGATCGCGGGGTTCGAGGTGGGACACGCCTGGCAGTTTATGGGAGATTAGACGGGTGATGACTCCTGAACTGATGTGGATCGTGATAGCCGCCGCGGCGGTGGTGCTGCTCGTGGTGTTCGGCGTGCTGCTGCTGCGCAAGCCCAAGGCCCCGAAGGGTGGGTACCCGGGCACGCGGGACGTGGACGACGTCCCGGACATCACTGACGCGGGCGTGGTCGAGGACAGCCCCGTCGCCACTCTGGAGCGCCCCGAGTCCGCCCGCGGCCGCCTGGAGCGGCTTCGCGGCCGCCTGGCGAAGTCCAACACGGTGCTCGGCAAGGGCCTTCTCAAGCTGCTCTCGCGCGAGCGGATCGACCAGGACACGTGGGACGAGATCGAGGACACGCTGCTCATGGCGGACCTCGGCACGGACGCCTCCGTGGAGCTCGTGGAGAACCTGAAGAAGCGTGTGCGCGTCACGGGCACCAAGGACCCGGGGGAGCTGAAGGCGCTGCTGCGCGAGGAGATGCTCGCCCTCGTGGATCCCACGCTGGACCGCTCCGTTCGCACCGAGGCGGTGCCCGGCAAGCCCGCCGTGGTGCTCGTGGTGGGTGTCAACGGCGTGGGCAAGACCACCACGGTGGGCAAACTCGCGCGCGTGCTCGTGGCCGAGGACAAGGACGTCCTGCTCGGCGCGGCAGACACGTTCCGCGCGGCCGCCGCTGACCAGCTCGAGACCTGGGGAGCCCGCGTGGGCGTGCCCACGGTGCGCTCCGAGCAGGAGGGCGCGGACCCCGCCTCCGTGGCCTACGACGCAGTGAAGGCCGGCATCGACCAGGAGGCGGACGTGGTCCTCGTGGACACCGCTGGCCGGCTGCAGAACAAGGCCGGTCTGATGGACCAGCTCGGCAAGGTCAAGCGCGTGATCGAGAAGGCAGCCGAGGTGGACGAGGTGCTGCTCGTGATCGACGCGACCACCGGGCAGAACGGCATGGCCCAGGCCAAGGTCTTCGCCGAGGCCGTGGACATCACCGGCATCGTGCTCACCAAGCTGGACGGCACCGCCAAGGGCGGCATCGTGGTCGCCATCCAGCGCGGGCTGGGCGTGCCCGTCAAGCTGATCGGTCTCGGCGAGGGCCCGGACGACCTCGCCCCCTTCAACGCCGAGCAGTTCGTGGACGCAATCATCGACTGAGCCTGCTTCCCCGCGCGATGCCGACGGCGCCCGCCCCCTTCGTGGGAGCGGGCGTCGTCGTCGGGGCACCGGCACTCGCCCTGGCCCCTGCCCCGGACTGGAACCGGCATCAACACCGGCACCTGAGGAGTTAACACGATCGTCACACGCGGACGTGACGTGAAACACCGGCGTCACGAACCCGCGCCGTCGCGGTAACACCCGCCCCGTTGACTGTGCGCAAGAGGCGCAAAGGCTGTGCCGACACGAAACAGGGACGAGGTGATCCGGGTGGAGTTGACCGCCGGACACGTGTGGACCGTGGTGGCCGCGGGGTTGGTGTTCTTCATGACCCCCGGACTCGCACTGTTCTACGGAGGCATGACCCGCGCCAAGGGTGTGCTGAACATGATGATGATGAGCTTCGCCGCGCTCGGCGTGGTGGGCGTCGTGTGGGTGCTGTGGGGCGGTTCCATGCTCGCCGGGGACCCGGTGCTGGGCGGCCTCACCGCGGATCCGTTCGCGCACTTCGGTCTGCACGGCCTGATGGGCACCGAGGACCTGCTGTCCTCAGACTTGTCCGTGACATTCGCGATCATCACCGTGGCCCTGATCTCCGGCGCGATCGCGGACCGCACCCGGTTCGGCACATGGGTGGTCTTCACGCTCGTGTGGGTCACCCTGGTCTACTTCCCTCTCGCGTACATGGTGTGGGGTGACGGGCTGTTCTCCGAGGACGGCGCCCTGGGCCGGATCTTTGGCGAGCCGATCGACTTCGCCGGCGGGCTCGCCGTGCACATCAACGCGGGCATCGCGGCTCTGGTGCTCATCCTGCTCATCGGCGCCCGCCGCGGCTTCGGCCGCGATTCGGGCCAGCGCCCCCACAACCTGCCCCTCGTGATGCTCGGCTCGGCCATCCTGTGGTTCGGCTGGTTCGGCTTCAACGCCGGCGCGGCCACCACCGTGGAGCAGGCCGCCCTGATCTGGACCAACACGCTCGTGGCCCCGGCCGCTGCCATGCTCGCCTGGCTGCTCACCGAGCGCATCCGGGACGGGCACGCGACGTCGCTGGGTGCGGCGTCGGGCGTCGTCGCCGGGCTCGTGGCCATCACGCCGGCGTGCGCCAACGTGACCCCGCTCGGCGCGATCCTGCTGTCTGCCGTGGCCGGTGCGTGCTCCGCGATCGCCGTGGGCCTGAAGTACCGGATCCACCTGGACGACTCGCTGGACGTGTGCGGCGTGCACCTGGTCTCCGGCATCGTCGGCACCGTGGCGCTGGGCTTCCTGGCGATCCCCTCCGAGGGCCGGGCCGGGGTGTTCTACGGTGGTGGCTGGGGCCTGCTGGGTACCCAGCTCGCCGCGACCCTCTTCGTGACGCTCTACACCGGCGTCCTCACGCTGGTCATCGGGCTCGTGCTGAAGGCCACCATGGGGCTGCGGATCACCCGCCGGGACGAGGTCATCGGCGTGGACCTCACCCAGCACGCGGAGTCCGCGTACTCGCTGAAGGACGAGGCCACCGGCTACTTCGCCGGGCAGGCCCCCGCGCGGCCCCTGCCCGGGACCGCCGAAGCCCCCGTGCCCGCCGCCAGCAAAGGAGACAACAAGTGAAGCTGATCACCGCAGTGGTGCGACCCGAGAAGTTCAGTGACGTCAAAGACGCCCTGGAGAGCTACGGCGTGCAGGGCATGACCGTGCTGACCGTCCACGGCTACGGCCGCCAGCGCGGGCACCGCGAGGTCTACCGCGGTGCCGAGTACACGGTGGACCTCCTCGAGAAGGTGCGCATCGAGACGGTCGTGGAGGACGGCGAGGTCCAGGACCTCGTGGACGTCATCGTCACCTCCGCACGCACGGGCGAACCCGGGGACGGCAAGGTGTGGGTGACTCCCGTGGAGAACACCGTGCGCGTGAGCACCGGCGAACTGGGTGACGTCGCGCTCTGAGGTCGCGCGGGACGTCTTCGGCACAGGCCCCGTCCGGGCGACCGGGCGGGGCTTCGCTTGCTAACCTGGGACACTGAATTCATCCGTTGTCAGACGAAAGCAGCGACCACCCCGTGTTCAATTCACTGTCCGATCGACTCACAGCGACCTTCAAGAACCTGCGCGGCAAGGGCCGGCTCTCGGAGGCCGACGTCGATGCCACCGTGCGGGAGATCCGCCGGGCCCTGCTCGAGGCGGACGTGGCCGTGCCCGTGGTCCGGGAGTTCACGGCGATCGTCAAGGAGCGCGCGCTCGGCGCGGAGGTCTCGGAGGCGCTGAACCCCGGCCAGCAGGTCGTGAAGATCGTCAACGAGGAGCTGCAGAACGTCCTCGGCGGCGAGACCCGGCGGATCAACCTCGCCAAGACCGGGCCCACGGTCATCATGCTCGCGGGCCTGCAGGGTGCGGGCAAGACCACCCTGGCCGGCAAGCTCGGCAAGTGGCTCACGGACCAGGGCCACAAGCCCGTGCTCGTGGCCTCCGACCTGCAGCGGCCCAACGCCGTCACCCAGCTGCAGGTGGTCGGTCAGCGCGCCGGAGTGCCCGTGTTCGCACCGGAGCCCGGCGCCACCTCGGAGTTCGACGACCCCACGGGCGACCCCGTGAAGGTGGCCCGCGACGGCGTCGACTTCGCCCGCTCCAAGCTCTACGACGTCGTGATCGTGGACACCGCGGGACGCCTGGGCATCGACCAGGCCCTGATGAACCAGGCGCGGGACATCCGCGACGCCGTGGACCCGGACGAGGTCCTGTTCGTCATCGACGCCATGATCGGCCAGGACGCGGTGAACACCGCCAAGGCGTTCGACGAGGGCGTGGACTTCACCGGCGTGGTGCTCTCCAAGCTCGACGGCGACGCCCGCGGCGGTGCCGCGCTGTCCGTGCGCGCGGTGACCGGCAAGCCCATCATGTTCGCGTCCACCGGTGAGGGCGTGGGGGACTTCGAGCAGTTCCACCCGGACCGCATGGCCTCGCGCATCCTGGACATGGGCGACGTCATGACCCTGATCGAGCAGGCCGAGCGGCAGTGGGACAAGGCCGAGGCCGAGCGCATGGCCAAGAAGTTCACCGACCAGGAGGACTTCACCTTCGAGGACTTCCTGGCGCAGATGCAGCAGCTGCGCAAGATGGGCTCCATGAAGAAGATGCTCTCCATGATGCCCGGCGCCGCCGGCATGCGGGAGCAGCTCGAGAACTTCGACGAGCGCGAGATCGACCGGGTGGAGGCCATCGTGCGCTCCATGACCCCGCACGAGCGCGTGGCCCCCAAGATCATCAACGGTTCCCGCAGGGCGCGCATCGCCCGCGGCTCCGGTGTCACGGTCTCGGAGGTGAACCAGCTCATGGAGCGCTTCGCCCAGGCCCAGAAGATGATGAAGCGTCTCGCCTCGGGCCAGGGCGTCCCCGGCATGCCCGGCGGCATCCCCGGAATGGGTCGCGGTGGCGCGGCCAAGAAGGGCGGCAAGACCAAGAAGAAGGGGTCCAAGTCGGGCAACCCGGCCAAGCGCGCGCAGGAGAACGCCGCGCTGGCCTCGGGCCAGAAGCCCGCGGTCACCGGCAGCTCCTTCGGAGCGAAGGGGCAGGAGCTGGACGCCGAGTCCCTCAACCTGCCCAAGGGCTTCGAGAAGTTCCTCGGAAAGTAGAAAGTAGGCGGTCATGGGTTCGTACCTTCCCGACGACGAGCTGCGGGCGTTCATCGCCACGCTGCCCACCCGGCGGCTCGCGTCCGCCGCGCTGATCCGTGACGAGAACGGTCGCGTGCTGACGGTGGAACCCAATTACAAGGACGGCTGGACCCTGCCCGGCGGCACCGTGGAGGAGGGGGAGGACCCCCGCACCGGGTGCTTCCGCGAGGTGGTCGAGGAGGTCGGTCTGCACCTTCCCGAGGGACGGCTGCTGGCCGTGAGCCACGGCGTGGCCATGGGCATGTGGGGAGACTCCGTCTCCTTCCTCTACGACGGCGGCGAGATCCCCTCCGACACGCCCATCACGGTGCAGGAGGAGGAGCTGCTGTCCTACCGGTGGGTCGCGCCGGAGGACCTGGAGACCGTGCTCCCGACGAACCTCGCGCAGCACCTGCGCGACGCGCTCGGAGTCCTCGAGACCGGGGGCGTGGTGGAGCGCGTGGTGAACGGTGGCGGGGTATGAGCGAGACCGCGCGCACCACGGCCCGGCAGACGCGCACCGTGGCGCTGCTCCACGCGGACGCACCCCAGCTGCCGTTCCTCGCCGGGGCCCTGGGCAGCCCGTTCACCGCCGTGACCCAGGAGGGCTGGTCAGCAGTGCTCGTCGCACCGGGGGTGGATCCCGTGGCGCTCGCCGCTGCCGGTGACCCGGGCAGCGTCTCGGTGGTGCTCACCTCGGACGGCGAGAGCCGCACCCTGCGGGTGTGCCCGCCCGTGACGGCACTGGAATCGCACGCGGACTGGCGCGAGCAGCTGGCGGACCTCGCCGAGGCCACCACCCTGCGGTGGGGTCCCGAGGAGCGGGACGAGACGTCGGCGGTGCCCGGGGCCGCGTCGGTTGTCGACTCCCCATCGGCCGTGGAGTCTCCCGCGGTCGTGGAGTCGATCGCCTCCCTGTGCGACCTGGACCCGGCGGCCACCGCGCGGCTGGAGAACTACGCCCGCACCCCGAGCTCGGCTCTGCTGCTGGAGTCCGTGCTGCAGCTGCTCAGTCTGCCCGTGGTGGCGGCGAAGATCGTGGAGCAGCAGCGGGAGCTCCACGAGTTCGAGGGAGTCGGCGAGTACGAACCGCGGACCACAGGGCTGTCCCTGCTGGACGCCGCGAGCGTGGAGCCCAGCGGCAACGACGTGCTGGCGCGCATCCAGCGGGCCTACGTGCGCCGGCCTGCGCTGCTGCTCGCCGTCGGAGGGGCGGAGATCGCCCTGGGTGCGGGCCTGGCCGGGCTGGCCTCGCGCGGCGGGCGCGGTGCGAAGCTGCTCGGCTCGGCCTCCGCCCTGATGTTCTCGGACGCCGCGGTGCAGACGGCCCTGTGGGCGGCGGTACGGGCGCGCAAACGCCGCTGAGGCGCCGTCGTGCCCGGAGAACGAGGGCACGACGCCCGCGGGTGCCGGGTGATTTTGACACCTGTGGCACAATGGTCGGGTACTCGAACCGTGCGGACCCTCTCACCGCGCGTGATCTCGTGTCCACAGGAAACCCACGGACCACCCGCCCCACGGGCCGGTGCGTGCGGTGTCCGATCCATTCGAAACAGGAGTAACCACACAAGTGGCAGTCAAGATTCGTCTCAAGCGTATGGGCAAGATCCGCGATCCCCGCTACCGCGTGGTGGTCGTCGACTCTCGCAAGAAGCGCGACGGTCGCGTGATCGAAGAGGTTGGTGTGTACCAGCCCACCGAGAACCCTTCGTACATCAACCTGGTGTCCGATCGCGTGCAGTACTGGCTCGGTGTGGGCGCGCAGCCCTCCGAGGCCGTGCTGGCTCTCATGAAGATCACCGGCGACTGGCAGAAGTTCAAGGGTGAGCCGGGCGCCGAGGGCACCCTGAAGCAGCCCGAGGCCAAGAAGGAGTTCGTGGCCCCGGACAACGGCTCCGTGATCATCCCCGAGGCCATCACGCCCAAGGCTGATAAGGCCGAGGAGGCTCCCGCCGAGGAGACCGCCACCGCAGAGGACGACGCCGAGAAGGCCGAGTGAGCATGCTCGCCGAAGCCCTCGAGCACCTGGTCCGCGGCATCGTGGATGCCCCCGAGGACGTTACTGTGCGCGCCCGAGAGGGCCGCCGCGGTGAGACCCTCGAGGTCCGGGTGCACCCGGACGACCTCGGGCGCGTGATCGGGCGCTCAGGACGCACGGCCAAGGCCCTGCGTACCGTCGTCTCGGGACTGGCTTCCGGCGAGAGCGTTCGCGTGGACGTGGTCGACACCGACCGTCGTCGCTGAGCGGACACAGCACTGGTTCACGGCCCCCGTTCCTCCTTCGGTGAGGAATGGGGGCCGTGTTCGTCCCGTGGCACAGCCGCAGGGGCGACGAAACCCGGGCGGGGACGCCCTGGGACGCGACCGCCGGGCCGACAGGTGACCTGGGCGGCGCGAACGAGCACGAGAGACCACGAGATCCCACGAGGAGTTGCAATGAGCGTTCGGGTGGCCCGGATCGGCAAGCCGCACGGAGTGCGCGGCGAGGTCACGGTGGAGCTGTTCACCGACGACCCGCAGTCGCGCTTCGCCCCTGGGTCGGTGCTGAGCGTCGAGGCGGGGAAGCCGCCCCGCGGCGTGCAGGAGCCCCGGCAGCCGCTGCGCCTGGACGAGGTGACAGTGGTGGGTTCGCGCTGGAACAAGAGCGTGCTCGTGGCGAAGTTCGAGGAGATCTCGGACCGCAACGCCGCGGAGGCCGCGCGGGGGCTCGAGCTCTTCGCGGAGGTCGCGGACCTCGACCTCGACGACGACGAGTGGCACCAGGACGACCTGCTGGGCCTCACCGTGGTGGACACCACCCGGGGGGAGGCCGCCATCGGCACGGTGAAGGCACTTATCCAGGGCGCGGTCCAGGACCTGCTCGAGGTGAGCCGCGCGGGGGGCGGTCAGCCCGTGCTGATCCCCTTCGTGGAGGAGATCGTCCCCGAGGTGGACCTGGATCGCGGGGTGGTCCTCGTGACCCCGCCCCCGGGTCTGCTCGAGCTGGGGGAGTCGGAGTAGAGCGTGCGCATCGACGTCCTGAGCATCTTCCCGGAGTACCTCGAACCGCTGCGGCTCTCGCTGATCGGCAAGGCCGTGACGGACGGGCTGCTTCAGCTGACCGTCACGGACCCGCGCGCGTTCGCGACCGACCGGCACCGCACCGTGGACGACACCCCCTACGGCGGGGGAGCGGGCATGGTCATGAAGCCGGAGCCGTGGGCGCAGGCCCTCGAGTCCGTGCTGGGCGCGCAGGACGACGCCGCGGCGTCGCGCCCCGTCCTAGTGGTGCCCTCCCCTGCGGGCGAGGTCTTCACCCAGGAGATCGCCTACGAGCTCGCCGCGGAGGAGCACCTGGTCTTCGCGTGCGGCCGCTACGAGGGCATCGACGAGCGGTTCCTGGAGTGGGCCGGCCGTGAGGTGCGGGTGCGTCCCCTGAGCCTGGGCGACTACGTGCTCAACGGGGGAGAGGTCGCGGTGCTCGCCATGACCGAGGCCGTGACCCGTCTGATCCCCGGCGTGATCGGCAATCCCGAGTCCCTCGCGGAGGAGTCCCACACCGGCGGGCTGCTGGAGTACCCCGTCTACACGAAGCCCGCCGCGTGGCGGGAGCGGGAGGTTCCCGAGACGCTGCTGTCCGGGCACCACGGCCGGATCGCGCGGTGGCGCCGGGTCCAGCAGCTGGCCCGGACCGCGCGACGTCGTCCGGACATGGTGCTTGCACTGGACCCGGCCACGCTGGACCGCGCGGACCTCGCGGTGCTCGCCGAGCACGGCTTCCACCCGGAGCCCGGGGGCGATGGCCTGGGCTGGCGCCGTGAGGTGCCCCACGAGAAGCCCCGCAACGGCCCCGATGTGGCATAATGGCACGCTGTGTGTGCGTCGGGCACGCCCCTGCCGCAGGGGGGAGAGCGACCAACGACGCACCGCGCGGACCGGGCGTTCCATGATCCGGTCCGGATCTCAGCAGCGCGACCACCCCTCGGGGGCAGGGCGCAGACCACACGTGGGAGACCTGCGGCGATCACGAGGAGTCATGACATGAACATTCTTGACCAGCTTGATGCCAAGTCGCTGCGCGACGACGTCCCCGACTTCCGTCCGGGCGACACCCTGAACGTTCACGTGAACATCGTGGAGGGCAACCGCTCCCGTGTCCAGGTGTTCAAGGGCTTCGTCCTGGGCCGTCAGGGCTCCGGCGTGCGCGAGACCTTCACGGTCCGCAAGGTCAGCTTCGGCGTGGGCGTGGAGCGCACCTTCCCGGTGCACTCCCCGATCATCGACAAGATCGAGCTCGTGAGCCGCGGCGACGTCCGCCGCGCGAAGCTGTACTACATGCGCGACCGCCACGGCAAGGCTGCTCGCATCCGCGAGAAGCGCGAGCCGAGCAAGTAGGACTCAACCGGGTGCCACAGCACACGGAACACGCGGAGGGCCCGGCAGCTGCCGGGTCCTCCGCCGTGAACAGGCCTGTTTCCACGCGCCGCTGGTGGCTGCGCTTGGTGGCCGCCGCCCTGCTCACCGCCCTCGTGCTGACCGCGGTCCTGCGGGGTTTCGTGGCGGACGTGTACTGGGTGGGTTCCGGGTCCATGGAGCCCACGCTCGAGGGCGGGGACCGTGTGCTCGTGGACAAGCTCGTCGCGGGGGACTCCGTGGAACGCGGGGATCTCGTAGTCTTCGACGGCCGGGGCTCCCTGGACCCCCTGCACTCCTCGGACCCGTGGTACGTCCAGGCCCTGCACACCACCGGGCGCTGGCTCGGTCTGACGGGCTCGGACACCGCCTACGTCAAGCGCGTCATGGCCACGGCGGGCGACACCGTGGCGTGCTGCAGCGCGAACGGGCTGCTCACGGTCAACGGCCAGGAGCAGCACGAGGACTACATCTATCCTGGGGACGCACCCTCCGACATCACCTTCAGCGTGCAGGTTCCCGACGGGCGGGTCTGGCTCATGGGCGACCACCGCCGCGTGTCCGTGGACTCGCGCTCCCTGCTGGGAGCCCCGGGCGGGGGCCTGATCCGCACGGAGCGGATCGTGGGCACCGCCGAACGCGTGGTGTGGCCCCTGGACCGCGCCCGCTCGCTGCACGGGTGAGGAACCCGGCGGACGTCGACGACGCCGCGGGGCACCGTGGGCGCGGCCCGCGGGCGTGACTGCCGCCGGGCACCAGGGCGGGCCGCTACCGTGGCCCGCAGCAGCAGGTCCGACCACAGAGAAGGAACGCGCAGTGGCTGAGCAGCAAGAACCGGACGTTCCGGGCACCTCCCGTCCCCGCGAGGACCTCGGGGGGCGGACCCCCGCTGGGGCGGCCGAGACCCCCGACGCCGCGGCCTCGGGCGGGGCCCGCGGCGGCAGGACACGGCGTCGTCGTCGTGGCTCCGAGAAGCCGACCACAGGGTGGGGCGCGGTGCGCGAGATCCTGATCGTGGTGGTGCTGGCGCTCGTGATCGCGTTCGTGGCCAAGACGTTCCTGATCCGCGGCTTCTTCATCCCCTCCGGGTCCATGGAGCAGACCCTCGAGCTGGACGACCGGATCTTCGTCAACGTGCTGGACGCGCGCATGGGGGAGATCGAGCGCGGGGACGTCGTGGTCTTCGACGACACCCAGGGCTGGCTCCCGGCCAGCGCCAGGACGGGGACGAACCCCGTGCGCGGTGCCCTGGAGTTCGTGGGGCTGCTGCCCGACAGCAGCCAGCAGGCCCTCGTGAAGCGCGTGATCGGCGTGGGCGGTGACCACGTGACGTGCTGCGACGCCTCGGGGAAGATCACCGTCAACGGCAAGGCCCTCGACGAGCCCTACCTGTACCCGGGGGCGCAGCCCTCCGAGATCCCCTTCGACGTCACGGTCCCGGACGGCGAGTTCTTCGTGCTCGGCGACCACCGCAACGCCTCCGCGGACTCCCGCTACCACATCGAGACCGGCACCGAGTTCGTCGAGCGCGAGGACGTGGTGGGAACCGCGTTCGTGATCGCGTGGCCGCTGGACCGCTTCCAGTTCCTGCACAACCCCGAGGGGACGTTCCAGGACATTCCCGCGGCCGACAAGTGAGTCCCGCGAAGGCCGTGGCTCCGACCCTCGACGTCGAGCGCGACCTTGCACTCGCGGGTGCCCGCTACGTGGCGGGCATGGACGAGGTGGGGCGCGGCGCCCTGGCGGGGCCCGCGAGCGTGGGCGTCGTGGTCGTGGACACGGCCCGCTGGCTGGGCTCCGGGGACGACGCCGCTCCGGCTGACTACATCGCTCCGACCCACGATGCCGCTCCCGCCGCCGACGCCGCGCCTGCCGGTGAGGCGGCGGCCACTGCCGCAGCGCGTCCCTGGGAGGGCGTGCGCGACTCCAAGGCGCTGAGCCCCGCGCGGCGCGCGGCACTGGCACCGACCATCCCAGCGTGGGCCGCGGCCAGTGCGGTGGGGCACGCCGAGCCCCGGGAGATCGACGCCGTGGGCATCAACGCCGCGCTGCGCTTGGCGGGGCTCCGCGCGCTCGCGTCGGTGCGGGAGAACGGGGTGCCCGTGGACGCGCTGATTCTCGACGGGTCGTACAACTGGCTCGACGTTCCTCCCGTGCTCGGCCAGGACGAGGACCCCGTGGCGCTGCCTCCGCTGGTGCGCACGCTGGTCAAGGCGGACGCCCTGTGCGTGAGCGTCGCGGCCGCCTCCATCGTGGCCAAGGTGGAGCGCGACACCCTCATGGCCGAGCTGGACGCCCAGTTCCCCGCCTACGGCTGGGCCGGTAACAAGGGCTACGGCAGCGCGGGACACCGGGAGGCGCTGACCCGGTACGGCAGCACGCCGCACCACCGGGTGAGCTGGAACCTGGGGATCTGACGGGCACTCGCGCTCCACACCTGCGCTCCGGGCACGACCGCGCTTGGGCGCACGGTTCACAGTGGGCGCATGAACTCCACCGTCCCCCACGCCGCAGCGTCCCTGATCGACCCGCCCACTGACGTGCCCACCAATCCTCCCGGCGGCTCGCCCATTGTTCCCGTGAAAAGCCCATCCACCGATCCGGCGGAGGGCCCGCGTGCTCCTGCGGCCCCCCGTCCTCGTGAGGCTCCTCACCTCGGTGTGGGGCGCGCGGGTGAGGACCTCATCGCGGGTCTGCTGCAGCGCTCGGGGTGGGAGGTGCTGCACCGCAACTGGCGTCCCGTCCGGGCACCGGGGGCGCCGCGCGGGGAACTGGACATCGTGGCCGAGCGGCACGGCCGTGTGACGGTCTTCGAGGTCAAGACCCGTTCCGGTGGGGACTTCGGCCACCCCGCCGAGGCCGTCGGCGCCGACAAGCTCCGCAGGCTGCACGTCCTCGCGCGGGCGTGGGCCCGGGAGAACTCCGCGGCCGTGCCGTCCGTGGACGTGGTGGCCGTTCACTGGCCGCGCGGTTGCTCACCCCGTGTGGAGCACGTGGGGTCGGTCGGATGGCTATGACTGTGGTCCCGCCGGGGGTCGCCCCGGCTCCGGGAGGGGAGTGCGTCCGGCCCTTCTCCGCGACGCCGCGAGATTCCGGCGAGGGGACCACGGCGATGCACGTCACATTCGCCACGCGCGTCTCGTAGCATGGGATCCTGCGCGCGCGTGCCGTTCACCGGCCGGGGGAGCGCGCGGGACGGCCGGCGCTCACCGGTCGACGGGGGCGTGATCGGAGGGGCAGATGAAGACAGCGGCGTGGCTTCCGCACGCGCTCTCCGCCACGGCGCTGACCGCCGCCGTCGCCCTGGGCGTCGTCGGCTGCGGGGACGAGACGAGCGAGGCACCGGACACAACGGTCTCCGCCTCTGCTTCTGCGGACGGCAGCCTGCACCCGGGCACCTTCAGAGCGAATCTTCCCGGCGGGGCGAGGGTACGGATCACGCTGCCGGCTCCGGGCATCCCGGATCAGAAGATCGACGGGCTGCGTCAGGAGGCCAGGGTCTCCCGCGCCACGTACGCCACGGTGGAGATCGACAACGGCCGCGGGTCCTCGCCGATCTCCGTGAGCCGTCTGATCCTCAGGGCCAAGGACGGCGCCTCCTACCAGCTCGAGCACGTCTCCCGCGCCGTGGAGAAGTGGATGCCCCGGGTCCGCGACGGGGAGTACCACGCGCGCGACGGGTCGACCCTGTCCCAGGAGACGGCCGAGGATCTCAGGGCGCGGCTGCGGAAGGCCGGCGGGTCCGTCGGCAAGGACGTGCCCGTGGGGAAGCAGGGGTCCAACCTTCTCGTGGGGGACATCTCCGCGGTCCCGGACAGCTTCGTCAGTCTCGAGCTCATCCCCAAGATCGGTGACCGGGAGGTCACGCCGGTGAAGGCCCATCCCGAGGGCGGGGAGGGGTCCTCCGACACACCGGGAACCAGCGGTTCTCCCCGTGGCGACGGTGCCAACGAGGCCGACGACGTCCCCGCCCCCGACTCCACGGAGCTCCCCGTGGATCCCGGAGCGGGGGAGGACCCCAAGGACCCGGCGCCCTCCTCCGAACCGTCCGCGGTCAATCCGCCCGTGGACCCGGTCGATCCGGTGCCGCCCGTCGATCCCGTCGTTCCTGTTGACCCGCATCCCGTTGACCCGAATCCCGTCGATCCGAACCCTGTGGTGCCCGGTCCGGATCCGACACAACCCGTGGTCCCGGACCCGGAGCCCACGCAGCCCACCGTGCCGGATCCCCCGGACCCCGGTGCGCTCGACCCCGAGCCGCCTGCCCCAGTTGCCACGGATGCGGCGGTCACCGATCCCGTGGTGACGGTGCCGGAGCAGCCCGAGCCGGAGCCGACGGGGGCCCAGATCGTCTCCTGCGCCGCGCGCCCCGCCGATCCGTCGGACGTGACAGGAGAATTCGCCGCATCCGGCCCTGAGGGTGGCGTGGTGGACGTCGGCGGATCCCGGTAGAGGTCGGCAGAGCTGCTCGGCGCGGCGGACGCTGCGCGACCTTCAGGCGTTCCGGCGACCTGTCCGCCGTGTGAATCCCCGGCTCCCGCCCCCACACCCCCTCCCGGCCCCCACCCCGCGGCGAGCGCCCTGCACATCTCCCGTGACATCTGCTCCGGGGGAGGTCCCGCGGGCACGGTGGGCACATGACGACTTCAGGGGTGATGGCACGGAACCCGGCCGGCAGCGGCGGTGCGGAGGTGAGCGGGTTCGCACGCAGCCGCAGCGTGGCTCTCGTGGGCCTGGACGGCCACGTGGTGGACGTGGAGGTGGACATCGGTCAGTCCCTCCCGGCGTTCACGATCATCGGGCTGCCGGACCAGGCGGTGAACGAGTCGAAGGAGCGCATCCGGTCTGCGGCACGACATGCCGGGGTGCCGCTGGCGCCGCGCAAGATCACGGTGAACCTCTCGCCGGCCACGCTGCCCAAGCGGGGATCGCACTTCGACGCGGCCGTCGTCATGGCGGTGCTCAGCGCACAGGGGGTGGTCCGCGTACCGCCCGACACCGTGTTCTACGCGGAGCTGGGTCTAGACGGGTCCCTGCGGCCCGTGCGTGGGGTGCTGCCCGCGGTCCTGGCCGCTGTGCGGGCCGGGATCACGCGCGTGGTGGTCGCGGAGGAGAACAGGGCCGAGGCGGAGCTGGTGGCAGGCGCCTCTGTGAGTTCGGCGCACCACCTCGCGGAGCTGCTGGTGGAACACGGGGCCGATCCCGCTCTGCTGCAGCGGGTGGCGATCCCGACGGTGCCCCGGGCACCGGGCACCCCGGCCGCGGGGAACGGATCCGGGGAGGAGCCGATCCGCGACCTGAGGGACGTCGTCGGGCAGGTCGAGGGGCGTCAGGCCCTGGAGATCGCGGCGGCGGGCGGGCACCACCTCCTGATGGTCGGTCCGCCGGGTGCGGGCAAGACGATGCTCGCCGAGCGGCTGCCGGGCATCCTGCCGGACCTCGGGGACGAGGACTCCCTCGAGGTCACCTCCGTCCACTCCCTGCGCGGCGACGACGGGTGCTCAGCCCTCGTGCGGCGGCCGCCGTTCCAGGCACCCCACCACAGCATCACGCTCCCGGCCCTGTGCGGAGGCGGCAGCGGCATGCCGCGTCCCGGGGCCATCTCCCTGGCCCACCGCGGGGTGCTGTTCCTGGACGAGGCGCCCGAGTTCGACCGGCGGGTCCTCGACGCGCTGCGGCAGCCCCTCGAGTCGGGCACCGTGACGATCGCCCGGGCGCAGTCCGTGGCGCACTATCCCGCGCGGTTCCAGCTCGTGCTCGCCGCCAACCCCTGCGCGTGCGGCAACGCCGGCGGAACCGGGCAGACCTGCACGTGCAGTGCGGTGCAGCGACGGCGCTACTTCGGCAAGCTCTCGGGGCCGTTGCTGGACCGGGTGGACCTGCAGCTGCGGGTGCCGGCCGTCACGTACCGGGAACTCAGCTCCACGGGGGACGCCAGGCCCGAGGACAGCGCAACGGTCGCCGCACGGGTCCTGGCGGCCCGGGCGGCACAGGCGGAACGCCTCGCGGCCGTGGGCTGCCGGCTCAACAGCACCGTGCCCGGTTCACTGCTGCACCGGCGGCTGTCCCCGGGCACGCGTGCGGTCGAGCCGCTGCGCGCCGCCATGGAGCGCAGGACACTCACGGCCCGGGGCTTCGTGAAGGTCCTCCGCGTGGCGTGGACGCTCGCGGACCTGGCCGGGAGCACCGTCCCCACCCCGGAGCACGTGCAGCTGGCCCTCTACTTCAAGACGACGGTGACCGCGTGAACGCCGGCTCCGCCTCGGTACGGGCCTGCCGCGTGCGCCTGGCGCGGGTGATCGAGCCCAGCGACGTCGCCGGTCTGCTCCTCCTGCACGCCCTGGGTCCCGAGGTGCTGTGGCGCAGCATCAGCGAGCTGGAGGCGCCCAGCCCTGCGCTCGCGTCCGTGTACCGGAAGGCCGCGCAGGAGGCGCTGCCCGGTGCGAGGACGCCCGACCTCGCCCGCCGCTTCGCGGCGTGGCGTGCGCGGCTGCCGGTGCCCGATCCCGAAACGGACGCGCGCCACGCGGAGCAGATCGGCGCGTGGACGGTGATCCCGGAGGATGCCAACTGGCCGGCCCAGCTCGCAGACCTGGGGATCCAGCAGCCGATCGTGCTGTGGGGCAGGGGCGAGCGCGAGGCCCTCCACCGTCTGGAGCGCAGTGTGGCCGTAGTGGGCTCGCGCAACGCCAGCGCGTATGGCTCCGCCGTGACGCGAATGCTCACCGGTGAGTTGTGCGACGCGGGCTGGTGCGTGGTTTCCGGCGGTGCCTACGGGATCGACGCCGTCGCCCACCAGACCGCCCTGGAAACCGGGGCGGAGCACGCACCCACCGTGGCCGTGCTGGCCTGCGGGGTGGACAGGTTCTACCCCGTGGCAAACGCCGAACTCCTGAGCCGGATCTGTCAGCGAGGTGCGGTCCTGAGCGAGGTGCCCCTGGGGTGCGCTCCCACCCGCTACCGGTTCCTGCAGCGCAACAGGATCATCGCGGCCCTCACCCGCGCCACGGTCGTCACCGAGGCCGCGTGGCGCTCCGGCGCCCTGAACACCGCTCGGCACGCGGCAGGTCTCTCCCGGGAGGTTGCCGCCGTGCCGGGGGACGTGCTCGTCGGGGGATCCGCGGGATGCCACCGGCTCGTGCGGGAGGACCACGCGGTGCTCGTGAGCACCGGCGGCGAGGTGCTCGAACTCCTGGGGTCCCTCGGCAACGCGGCGGCCGAGGAGGTCCTCGGCCAGCGCGCGGGCCGGGACCGGCGGCCCGAGGACCGACTGGACCCCGTGCAGCTGCGGGTCTTCGACGCCCTGCCCTTGCACACGGATGCGGACCCCTCCCAGCTGTGCCGTGTCTCCGGACTCGGGCCGGGGGAGGTGCTCACGAGTCTGGCGCAGCTGCGGGAACTCGGGCTGGCCGCGGACTCTCTGCTCGGGTGGCGACGGGTAGGCTCGCCGCATGGACGAACGGGCACAGGACGCAGCGGCGGATCGTGAGCAGCGCGCGTCGTCGTCCCGGGCCGCCGACCGGGCAGGGGTGATCGCGGGGCAGCGGCGCGGGCCGGGAGCCCCACCGGATCGTCGTGGTGCCGACGGCGCGACCGGGCGAGCCGCGGAGGCGGGTGGAGCTTCGGAAGGGAGCCGAGCTTTGGAAGCGAGCCGAGCTTTGGAAGCGAGCCGAGCTTCGGGCGCGAGTCGAGCTGAGAACGAGCGCCGGGCCGGGGACCCGGGGGAGTTTGCCTCACCGCAGGGTGACAGCCCCGTGCCCGGGCCGCTCGAGGTGTACCTGCCGCAGTTCCGGGCACACCTCGCGCTGGAGTGCTCCCGCAGCGAGCACACCGTGCGCTCGTACACGAGCGACGTCCTGGACCTCTCGAACTGGATGCGGGACACGGGGATCGACGCCATGGACCTCCTGGACCGCGACGCGCTGCGGGGCTGGCTCGCTCAGCGCCACCAGCGGGGGCTCGCGCGCAGCTCCGTCTCCCGGGGCATCGCGGCCGTGCACACCTTCTTCCGGTGGGCCGTCGACACTCAGGGGCTGCGGCACGATCCCGCGGCCGGGCTGCGCGGACCGCGACCGTCACGGCACCTCCCGGACGTGGTTGGAGCCGCCGCGCTGGCCACAATGCTGGACAACCTCGCGGATGCGGCACTCGGGGAGCACGACGACGAGCAGGCCGCCGCGTGCGCCGCCCGCGACTGGGCCCTGCTCGAGCTGCTGTACGCCACCGGGGCCCGGATCAGCGAACTCGTGGGCCTGGACAGGTCCCACGTGGACGCCGTGAACCACGTGCTCACGGTCACGGGCAAGGGGGACAAGCAGCGAAGGATCCCCTACGGGGACACCGCGGGGGAGGCGCTCGCCGTGTGGTTCCACCGGCGCGGGGCGCTGGCCCGCCCCGCAGCGGGTGACGCCGTGTTCGTGGGAGCCCGGGGCGCACGGATCGATCCGCGGGTGGCGCGGCGCGTCGTGGGCGAGGCGCTGCGCGGCGTCCCGGACACGAGTGCCCGGGGGCCCCATAGCCTGCGCCACAGCGCGGCGACACACCTGCTGGACGGGGGAGCGGACCTGCGCACCGTGCAGGAGCTCCTGGGGCACTCCACGGTGGCCACCACGCAGATCTACACGCACGTCTCCGTGGAGCGGTTGAAGAGTGCTTACTCACAGGCCCACCCCCGGGCTTGACTTCTGCCGCGGCAACGCGTTCGGGTTGACCGCCGGTGGGCCCTGCTGGACAATGAGAGCGACCGGCGGCGCGCGTGCGGCCTCGAATCCGCACTGGTCGAGCCGGTTGAACCGAAAACTTGATATGGGCGCCGGGTGACACGGCTGGGGCCTCCGTGCAGGACGTTGGGGAAGACGTACCTACACAACGGAGGAACAGGCTATGTCTTCACCCACCACGCGGGGTGTGCTCTACGTGCACTCCGCGCCGCAGGCGCTGTGCCCCCACATCCAGTGGGCCCTGGAATCCGTTTCGCGTGGCCGAACGGATCTCGAGTGGACCCCTCAGAACGCCGAGCCCGGTTGTGTCCGCGCGGAGCTGGAGTGGTCCGGCCGTGCCGGGACCGGAGCGCTGCTCGCCTCGGCCCTGCGCACCCTCGGCCGCATCCGCTTCGAGGTGACCGAGAACCCGAGCCAGGGCAGCGACGGCTCTCGGTGGTCCTTCACCCCGGACCTCGGCATCTTCCACGCCACCACGGACGCCGCGGGGAACATCTGCGTGAGCGAGGACCGCATCCGCTACGCCTTCGAGGCGGCCGGCGGGGACCCCTCCGCCGTCGTCTCCGAACTCTCCCTCGCGCTGGGGGAGGCCTGGGACGAGGAGCTCGAGCCCTTCCGACACGCCGCAGAGGGAGCCCCGGTGCGCTGGCTGCACCGCGTGGGCTGAGTCCGAGACCTGCCAGCAACCTCTGTGAGCCGCCCGGCGCGGCCGCCCAGTCTCGTCCGTCCCCGTTCCGTTGCGGGGACTGAGCGGCGAGAACCGGGACCCACGACGGGCGTGAGAGAACCCCGGTCACCTTCCGCGGAAGGTGACCGGGGTTCTCTGCGTTCAGGACGGCTTGGCGCCTATGGAGAACGCGGCCTCAGAGCGAGCGGAAGGCCGCCACGGAGTTGTGTCCGCCGAAGCCGAACGAGTTGGAGATCGCGACCATGTCCCCCGAGGGGAGTTCACGGGCCGTGGTCACCACGTCGAGATCGATCTTCGGGTCCTGGTTGTCCAGGTTGATGGTGCACGGCGCCATGCGCTCGGTGAGCGCGAGCACGGTCAGCACACCCTCCACGGCCCCGGAGCCACCCAAGAGATGACCGGTCATGGACTTGGTGGCCGAGACGGCCATGTCGTCCACGGCGGATCCAAAGGCCGCCCGCAGTGCGCCGGCCTCGGGGACGTCGCCGACCGGGGTGGAGGTGGCGTGGGCGTTGACGTGCTTGATGTCCTCGGGGGCGATGTGCCCGGAGACCATGGCCTCGCGCAGGGCGCGTGCGGGGCCGCCCTCGTCGCCGGTGGCCGGCGCCGTGATGTGGTGGGCGTCCGCGCTGAGACCGGCACCGGCGAGCTCGGCGTAGATGCGCGCTCCGCGGCCGCGCGCGTGCTCCTCGGACTCGAGCACGATGGCACCGGCGCCCTCACCCATCACGAAGCCGTCGCGGTCGATGTCGAAGGGCCGTGAGGCGTGCTCGGGGTCGTCGTTGCGGCGGGACAGCGCCTGCATGGAGTTGAACGCGGCGATCGTCATGGGGTGGATCGCGCTCTCGGCGCCGCCCACGATGACCACGTCCGCCTTGCCGGAGCGGATCAGGTTCAGGCCCTGGAAGAAGGCCTCGGTGCCGGAAGCGCAGGCGGAGACGGGGGTGATGGCGCACGCGCGGGCCTTGAACTCCATGCTCACGGACGAGGCGTTGCCGTTGGGCATGAGCATGGGCACGGTCATGGGCTTGACGCGGCGCGGCCCCTTCTCGATGAGGGTGTCCCACGCGTCCAGCAGGGTCCACACGCCGCCGATGCCGGTGCCGAAGGCCACGCCCACGCGGGTGGGGTCCAGCTCGTCGCTCGTGTCGGCGTCCGCACCGGAGAACCCGGCGTCGGTCCAGGCCTCGCGCGCGGCCGCCACGGACAGCTGCCCCGAGGGGTCCAGGCGCTTGGCCTGCACGCGGGAGACGACGTCCTCCGAAGGTTTCGGGGACATGGCGCCGATGCGCACGGGCAGGTCGTACTTCTCCACCCAGTCCTGGGTCAGGGCGTGGACGCCCGAGACACCCTTGAGAGCGTTTTTCCAGGTCTCCTGGACGTTCTCACCGATCGGCGTGATGGCGCCGAGACCGGTGACCACTACTTTGCGGGACATGTTTGCACTTCCTCGTGTCCGAAATCGCAGGTGTTCCAGGGGGCGGGGACGACCAGCCGCCTGGTGGGACGGAGGTGGCGTGCCCCTCGTGGTGACAAGGGGCACGCCACCGCGCGCCGTGGGCTCAGCCCTGGGCGTTGTCGATGAAGTTGACGGCGTCCTCGACGGTCTTGAGGTTCTTGACCTCTTCGTCGGGGATGGTCACGTCGAACTTCTCCTCGGCGTTGACCACGATGGTCATCATCGAGATGGAGTCGATGTCGAGGTCCTCGGTGAAGGACTTCTCGAGCTGCACGGCCTCGGTCTCGAGTCCGGTCTCCTCGTTCACGATTTCGGCCAGGCCGGCCAGGATTTCGTCTTTGCTCGCCATATCGGCTTCCTTTCCTAGAGGTCGCAGTGCGCAACCGTACTGAGTCACACGGGGGTTCGGAGGAACCCCCGGGCGGGGCGTCCGATCACTCGGAACGCTCCGGGACAAGAGGTGTGCGGTCTAACCCTACGACACACACGGGGGAGGATCAGGGCAGGAGGACCACTTGCGCTCCGTACACGAGACCGGCCCCGAAGCCGATCTGCAGCGAGGGCTTCCCGGAGAGCTCCGGGTGCTCCGCGAGCAGGCGGTGCGTGGCCAGCGGAATGGACGCGGCGGAGGTGTTGCCCGCCTCCGCGATGTCCCGGGCCACGATCACGGACTCGGGCAGCTTCAGCACCTTGGCCATCTGGTCGATGATGCGCATGTTGGCCTGGTGGGGCACGAACGCGGCGAGGTCCTCGGGCTCCAGACCGGAGGCCTCCAGCGCCTCCTTGGCCACGCGGGCTCCCTCCCACGACGCCCAGCGGAAGACCGTCTGCCCGTCCTGGCGCAGGGTGGGCCACAGGGTGGCGTCCTCGGGCATCTCCCCGGTCTCCGGGTCGACGAGGTCCTTGGAGAAGGTGCGCTGCCCGCCCTGCTCCACGGTGCGGATGTCGGTGAGGGGGTGCGTCATGCGGATGGCATCCCACTTGGAGCCGTCCGAGCCCCACACGGAGGGGCTGATCCCGGGAACGTCGGACGGGCCGATGACCACGGCACCGGCGCCGTCGCCCAGCAGGAACGAGATGGAGCGCTCGGAGTTGTCGATGACGTCCGAGAGCTTCTCCACGCCGATGACCAGCACGTGGTCCGAGTCCCCGGAGCGCACGAGGGCGTCCGCCTGGGCCACGCCGTAGCAGTACCCGGCGCACGCGGCGGAGATGTCGTACGCCGCGGCGGGCGTGGCGTCCAGCCGGTCCGCGAGCTGCGCGGCGCACGACGGCGTGAGGTACGGGAAGGACACGGAGGAGACGATGACCGTGTCCAGCTGCTCGCCGGTGATCCCTGCGGCGGCCATGGCCTCACGGGCGGCGTGCTCCGCCATGTCGATCACGGACACGTCCGCCGGTGCGCGGTGGCGGGTGTGGATGCCGGTGCGCTTGACGATCCACTCGTCCGAGGAGTCGATCCACTGGCAGACGTCCTCGTTCGTGACGATCTCGGACGGGCGGTAGGCGCCGATACCCAGGATCCGGGTGTGGGCGTTCGGGGTGTTCTGTTTCAAGGTCGCCACGGGAGGTCGACTCCTTACAAGGTGCGGTTCTCGGCGAGTGGGGTGTGCGGTGGGCACAGGCCTCAGCCCAGGGTACCCCGCACCGTTTCGAGATCCTCGGGCGTGTTCACGGCGGTGGCGGGCACGCCCTTGAGGCCGCGCTTGGCGAGTCCCACCAGGGTGCCTGCCGGGGGCAGCTCCACGATCTGCGAGACCTCGAGCTCGGCCATCGACTCCATGCAGGCGTCCCAGCGCACCGGGCGGCACACCTGCTCCACGAGAGAGTCCAGCACCGCGGTGCCGCTGGCCACGGCGGCGCCGTCGTAGTTGCTCAGCAGCGTGACGCGGGGATCCTGGGGGCTCAGCTGCGGCGCGAGCTCTCGCAGGGGAGCCAGCAGGAT
>NZ_RBMB01000038.1:0-22136 GCF_003989485.1 Kocuria sp. HSID17590
GTTTCCGGTGGTTATAGCGTGGGGGAAACGCCCGGTCCCATCCCGAACCCGGTAGCTAAGACCCACAGCGCTGATGGTACTGCACTCGGTAGGGTGTGGGAGAGTAAGTCACCGCCGGAATTCACGTGAGAAGAGGGTTGAGGCCCCACACCGTTTGGTGTGGGGCCTCCCCGTGTTTAACACTGGTGTGTTCCACGAGGCACCCACCCAACACCCGCCACACAACGTTTCGAGCCCCTCGTCGTCTCCGGGGGGTCCCCGTGGGTTGCGCGCCGTGCTGGTAAGACTGTGCTGGTACTGTGCCGGGTACTCGAGAGCTGCCCGCCGGCGGCTTGTGGCCCCTTGTTGAAGGGAACGGATCACCGCATGGACACCACGGCCGAAGGACACCAACGCGTTCTTCTCTGGACTCCGCCAGGCGAGTCTGTGGGAGACTCCCCGATGGACCGCTTCGCCCGGTGGGTGGAGCAGACCCGCGGCGTCCTCCTCCCCGACTACGCCGCGTTGCACATGTGGTCGGTGGAGCACCTCGAGGACTTCTGGGGTGCGGTGTGGTCGTACTTCGGCGTCGTGGCCTCCGTGGCGCCCGAACGGGTACTGGCCAGCAATCAGATGCCCGGGGCGCGGTGGTTTCCGGGGGCGCGGCTGAACTACGCGGAGAACTCGCTGCGGGCGGCGCGGACCCGGCCGGAGGCCATCGCCATCGTAGGCGAGCACGAGAGCCGGGATCCCGACCGGTGGACGTGGCGGGAGCTGGAATCACAGGTTGCTGCTCTTGCGCGGACACTGCGGCAGCTGGGGGTGGAACCTGGCGACCGGGTGGCGGGGGTGCTCCCCAACATCCCAGAGACCGTGGCTGCGATGCTTGCCACGGCATCAGTGGGGGCGGTGTGGTCCGTGGTGAACACCGACTTCGGGCCCTCCGGCGTGGCCGATCGGTTTGCCCAGATCGAGCCGAAGGTGCTGTTCGTGGTGGACGGCTACGAGTTCGGTGGCACGGTGCGGGACATGACGGTTTCCTACCAGGACCCGCGGGACGTGTTGCCGAGCGTGGAGCAACTCATCGTGGTTGATCAGATGCCGCGGGAGAGCGTCGGAGAACTTCCCGGGGACGCTCTGCGCTTTTCGGAGATTGCCTCAGAACAGGCCGAACCGCGCTACGAGCAGCTGCCCGTCGAGCATCCGCTGTGGATCCTCTACTCGTCTGGCACCACCGGGAAGCCCAAGGGAATCGTCCACTCCCACGGCGGTGTGACCCTGGAGTTCTACAAGGCACTTGGCCTGCACTCTGGACTCGGCCCGAGGGACGTGGCCTACTACGCCGTGGCCACCACCTGGATGGTCTGGAACATGCTCGCCGGCATTCTGCTGCCCGGAGCGCAGATCATCACGTACGACGGCTCCCCGACGTTCGGGGGACCGCAGAAGTCGTTCGAGCTCGTTGCGCGCAACCGTGCGACGTTCTTCGGGGCCGGCGCCGGCGTGCTGAGCATGGTGCAGCGCGCCGGTGTGGTGCCCAACGTGAGCATGGACTTCTCCTCGTTGAAGTCCATCCTGGTCACGGGGTCACCGCTGCCTGACACCACCTGGGACTGGGTCTACGAGGCCGTCTCGGGCACTGTGCGGCTGGGCTCGGACTCCGGCGGCACGGACGTGACCAGTGCCTTCATCGGGACCAACCCGTACCAGCCCGTGTACCGGGGCGAGATCATGGGCCCGTACCTGGGCGTGGACGCCCAGTCGTGGAACTCCCGTGGTGAACGCGTGTGGGACGAGGTGGGGGAGCTCGTGATCACCCGGCCCATGCCGAGCATGCCGGTGTTCTTCTGGAACGACCCGCAGGGTGAGCGCTACCAGGCGGCGTACTTCGACATGTTCCCGGGGGTGTGGCGCCAGGGGGACTGGGTCACCCAGCTGCACGAGGGCCCGTTCGTTGTGCACGGCCGCTCGGACTCCACCATCAACCGCGGCGGCATCCGGATGGGCTCGGCGGACCTGACCCACGTGGTGGACCGCGTGGATGGTGTGGCCGCGTCCATGGTGATCGGGGCGGAACTGGCCGGCGGCGACTACTACATGCCGCTTTTCGTGGTGCCCCAGCCCGGCACGCGCCTCACGCGAGAGCTCGAGCGGCGCATCGTCGACGCGATCCGCACCCAGGTCTCCCCGCGCTACGTCCCCGACGAGATCATCGAGGCTCCTGCGGTTCCACGCCCACGCACCGGCAAGCTGCTGGAGATCCCGGTCAAGAAGCTCTTCCAGGGCGCGGACCCGAGCACCCTCAACCGGGCGACCGCCGAAGACGCCGAGGTGCTGGACTGGTACGCCCGTGCCGCCCGCGCGCATGCCGGGCGGCGTGAGCACTGACAATCACGACGTCACCCGCGACCCCGGGAGGGGAGCCCCGGGCGACGACGCCGCGGGCCGGTGGGCGCGCCGGTTATCCGGTTCTCTCGCGGATCGAGTTCCTTCTCAGAGCATGGCCTGACGGGTGCGACGAGACGCGTGCGGCGGCGACGCGCCGTCCCGCGAGGCGTCGGCGTCAGTCAGCCGCCGCAGCGTACGAGAAGGGCCCCGCGCCGTCGTCGCTCGACGGTGCGGAGCCCTTGCCCTGTCAGCGTGGGGTCAGGGGACGATCTTGCCAGGGTTGAAGTTGCCCCCGGGGTCTGCGACCTCGAACAGGCCGTGCATCAGGCGCACCCCCTCGGGGGAGATGTCCTGCTCCATCCACGGCTGGTGCTCCACTCCCACGCCGTGGTGGTGGGACAGAGTGCCCCCGGAGTCGATGAACGACTGCTGGATGGCGGACTTGATCATGTGGTACTCCTCGTACGGGTTCTCCTCGTCGAAGACGTACGCGAATGTGAAGTACAGGCACGCCCCCGAGTGGTACGAGTGGGACATGTGCGACATGATCCAGCCGGTCTTGTCGAGCCGCGCATAGGCGCGCTGGGCGGCGTCGTACGCGGCCTTGTGGACCGTGGTCAGCTGCGACCACGGCGCGGCGGTCTCGGAGACGTCCCCCACGGTGTTCTGCTCGAGCAGGAAGTCCCGCAGGTGGGGCGTGTCGAACTTCTTCTGGTCGTAGAGCGCGCCCGGTCCGGAGCCGAGGACGACGGCGCCCTGGGCCTTCGCAATCTTCGCCACGGCCTTCTTGCGCTCGGCCACGTCCTTGACCGTGCCCTCGAAGCACACGTAGGAGAGGCACATGGCGTCCGTGTCCCAGCCGCGCCGTCGCATCACCGCCCACAGGGCCTCCTGCCCCCTGGCAGCGAGCCTGCCCTTGACGGAGGTGGAGGCCTTCTGGGTGGCCAGCGAGAACGCCGTCTCGTGCGCGTCCGACACGCGGGCGAACGTCAGCGGGATCTCCGCCTCCGTGTACTGGCGCACCGCGGTCAGCGCCTGCTGCCACGTGGGGAACATGTAGGCGATGACCTCGTGCTCCTGCGGCAGCCGGTGCACCTGCACGGTGAGCTCGGTGATGATCCCCAGCCGTCCCTCCGAGCCGATGACCATCTCCCGCAGGCTCGGGCCCGTTGACGTTGACGGCAGCGGACGCAGCACCACGGTTGCGGTGGGCCGGACCAGGCGCAGACCGCGCACGATGTCCGCGATGTCCCCGTACTTGTCCGACTGCATCCCGGAGGAGCGGGTGGCGGCCCAGCCACCCAGGGTGGAGTGGGCGAAGGAGTCAGGGAAGTGCCCGAGCGTCCAGCCGCGGGCGTTGAGCTGCTCCTCCATGTCCGGACCGAGCACACCCGCCTGGATGGTGGCCAGCCCCGAGGTCTCGTCAATCTCCAGCACACGGTCCAGCCGCCCCATGTCCACGGAAACGATGCAGCGGGACTCGTCCTGCCCGGCCTGCAGGCTACGGGAGATGCTCGAGCCGCCGCCGAAGGGGATGACCACGAGGTCCTCGTCCACAGCGGTCTCGAGGATCCTGGTGACCTCGTCCTCTGAGCCGGGGTAGACCACGACGTCCGGGACGCGGGTGAAGTCGTTGCGCAGGGTCTGCAGCAGCTCGAGCACGGACTTGCCGGCCCAGTGCACCACGCGCAGCTCGTCCTCCACGCTCACGTTCTCCGCGCCGCTGATCTCCCGCAGGTGCGCCAGGACGTCCTCGGGGGCGCGGGACTCGGGCACCTGCGCGGTGGCGAACTCCACGGTGTCACGTTGCCGGGGCCGCAGGCTGACGCCGATCGCCTCCTCCACGAACGGGGCGAACGCGGGCTTGTTCTCGTAGTTGAAGAACACGCCCTCCTCGCCCCAGCCCCACCACTTCTGATGCTTCACGTGTGCCACTGGGCGAAAACCTCTTCCTGGGAGACGACTAGTCGTGGATCATGTGCCGGTTCGCGGCGTACAGGGCACGCACGGCGGCCTCGATGCGCTCGTTGAAGCTGCGCGCGGTCTCGTTGCCTCGGGCCCGCAGGGGCGCGCCCACCGCAACCACGACGGGTGGGCGGCCGGGACGGGGCCAGTTGGCGCCGCGCGGCATGGCCTCGTGCGCGCCGATCAGTGCGACAGGAACCACCGGGACCTGCACGGCCAGCGCCAACGACGCCGCCCCCACCCGGAACGGGGCCATCTTCCCCGTCTTCGAGCGGGTGCCCTCGGGGAAGATCAGCAGTGGCACGCCGGCCGCGAGCAGCTTCTTGGACAGCCCCTTGTTCGCGCCCTCACCGCGGCGGTCCACGGGGAACGCGTTGAACACCAGCTGGGTGAAGAACTTCTTGTGCCATGCGGTGAAGAAGTAGTCCGCGGCCACGCCGGTGGCGAGGTCGCGCGAGATGTAGCGCGGCACGCCGCTCATCACCAGCGGCGCGTCCAGGTGGCTCGAGTGGTTCGCGACGACGACGCACGTGCCCTTCACGCCGTAGGCCGCCGGGTCCACCACGGTGGTCCGCCGGATGGTGCGGTTGACCAGCCCGCGGAAAAAGATGCTCTGCACGATCCGCCGGGCAATGCGTCGCGTGGGGTTTGTGTAGTGCGCGGCGGTCAGGTCAGCGGACTCCGCCGGGGGAGCAGGGGGCACAGGGTCCTGCTGACCCGCGCTGCCCTCGAGGGACTCGAGCACCCGGGGCCGCGCCTCGGGCTCCTTCGCGGAACGGGGCTCTCTCCCCTCACGGGGAGGCTTCCCGGGACGGGAGGGCTTCGCAGGGCGGGACGTGGATCCGCGGGATGCATCGGCGGCGTCGTCCTCGGAGGGCACGGGGGCGTCCTGGTGTGCCACGGCTCAGGCCTTGAGCTCGCGCTGGCGCACGCCGGAGATCTTGCGGGAGACCCAGCGGACGGCGGGGCGCGGGAGGTGGTGCAGCGCGGCGACCATGACCTTGTACCGCAGCGTGGGCACCGAGATCACCTTGCCCCGCGCGACGTCCGCCAGTGCCTCCTCGACGAGCCTGTCCGCGTCCAGCCACATGAAGTCCGGGATGGAGGAGCCGGTGATGCCCGCGCGGCTGTGGAACTCGGTGCGCACCCAGCCCGGCAGCAGCGCCGTGACGTGCACGCCCGTGCCGTGCAGCTCGACGGCGAGCGACTCGGTCATGCTGGTCGCGTAGGCCTTGATCGCGGAGTACTCGCCCATGGTCACGTATCCGGAGGTCGAGGACACGTTGACGATCCAGCCCGAACGGCGCTTGACCATCGCCCGTGCCGCGGCACCGGAGAGCCGCGCCACGGCCGCGCACATGACCTCGAACCCCGCCTCGTGCTGGTGGAAGTCCTCGGCAGTGTAGGGCGCCTTCACCGAGAAACCGGCGTTGTTGACGAGCATGTCCACCGGCTTCTGAGGGTCCTCGAGGCGACGGGCCACGCGCCAGAGGTCCTCGCGCACGGCCAGGTCCGCCGTGATCGTCTCCACATGGACGCCGTACTCGGCGGTGAGATCCCGACTCGTGTCCTCGAGTCGTTGCGCGTCCCGGGCAACCAGGACGAGGTTGAAGCCCCTGCGGGCGAGCGAGCGTGCGAACGCGGCACCGATGCCTGACGTTCCACCGGTCACGAGAGCGGTAAGCATGCCCCTAAGATACACTACGGTGGGCGTAGCGCAGTGGCCCGTCCAAGGGCCAGCCCACCACGGACCGACCACGGAGGAACCCCTTGACCGAGACCCCCACCCGCGTGCTCCTCACGGGAGCCACGGGCTTCCTGGGCCAGGCTGTCCTGGAGCGGCTGCTCTCGAGCTGCGAAGACGTCCACGTCACGGCGGTCGTGCGCCCCAAGGGCTCGCAGTCCGGCAGCTCGCGGCTGCGCCAGCTGCTGCACAAGCCCTCCTTCAGGACCTGGCGCGAGGCCGTGGGGGAGGAGCGCGCGGAAGAGGTCTTCGCCGAGCGCACGAGCGTTCTCGAGGGGGACCTCACGGGGCTCTCAGAGATCGGGGAGCCCTTCGACGTGGTGGTCCACTCCGCGTCCACGGTCTCCTTCGACCCGCCCATCGACGAGGCGTTCCGCACCAACGTGGGCGGCGCTGTGGGCCTCTACGACGCGCTGCGCGCGGCCGGGCAGGACCCCCACGTGATCCACGTGTCCACGTGCTACGTGGGCGGGATCGCCAAGGGCCTGCGCCCCGAGGCCTCCGTGGACCACGACGTCGACTGGCAGGTGGAGTTCGACGCCGCCGTGCGCGCCGCGGACACGGCCCAGGTGGAGTCCCGCAGCCCCGAACGACTCGAGTCCTTCATCCGCGAGGCCACGCGCACCCACGGCAAGGAGGGCCCAAAGACCGTGGCACGTGCCGCGGAGGCGGCCCGGCAGGAGTGGGTGCGCTCGCGGCTGGTGGACCACGGCCGCACCCGCGCCCAGTCACTCGGCTGGACCGACATCTACACCTTCACCAAGGCGCTGGGCGAGCGCTTGGCCGAGCAGAAGTGGGCGGGGCATGGGCACCGGCTGTCCATCGTGCGCCCCTCGATCATCGAGTCCGCGCTGCGCCACCCCTTCCCGGGGTGGATCGACGGCTACAAGGTCGCGGACCCGCTCATCATGGCCTATGCGAAGGGCGCGCTGCCCGAGTTCCCGGGTCTGCCGGACTCGGTGCTGGACGTGATCCCCGTGGACTTCGTGGTCAACGCCATCGTGGCCCTGGCGCGGGGCGGGCACCGTGAGGCGGAGGCCGCGCGGGTGCCTCTGACGCCGGCGGCGTCGTCGCCCGGTCCGAGTGCCGCCTACTACCAAGTGTGTTCCGGGGCCTCGAACCCGCTGCCGTTCCACCAGATGTACCGCAGCGTGCGTTCCTACTTCCTGGAGCACCCGCTGCAGGACGGCCACGGCAACCCGGTCGTGGTGCCCGAGTGGAGGTTCCCGGCGAACAACTCCATGGAGCGCGGACTGGCGGTCAAGGAGAAGCTCGCCGCGGTGGGTGTTCGCCTGAGCTCGGTGCTCCCGGCCACGGCCACCACGCGGGAGTGGACCAACTCCCTGCACCGGATGCAGACCGGTCTGGGCTCCCTGCGCACCTACGTGGACCTATACCAGAACTACACACGCACCGAGATGATCTTCGACGACACCCACCTGCGGCGCCTGGACGCCTCCCTGCCGGATGTGACACCGGAGGACCAGCACTTCGACGTCCGCGCGATCTCGTGGCCCGAGTACTGGCAGGAGGTCCACCTGCCCGCGCTGACCGAGATGACCCGCGCCTACACCCGGGCCAGGGCGGCGTCCCGCAAGCGAACCGGGCGCAGCCGCGGCCTGACGCAGGGCGCGGACGTCGTGGCTGTGTTCGACCTCGAGGGCACTGTGGCCGGGGGCAACATCATCACGCAGTACGCGCTGCTGCGCCGACTCGAGCTGAGCCCGTTGCAGTGGCCCGCGGAGCTCGGCGAGCTCGTGGGCAACGCTCCCACATACGTCAAGGCCGAACGGCGGGACCGCGGGGAGTTCATACGCGCGTTCCTGCGCCGCTACGAGGGCGTCTCGGTGGCGCGTGTCGAGGAACTGGTAGCCGGTCCTCTCGGCCGGGCTGTGGCACAGAGCGTGCGCCCCGGCGCCCTGGAGCGGATCCGTGAGCACCGGGCCGCGGGCCACCGCACGGTACTGGTCACCGGTTCCCTGGACCTGCTGGTGAGTCCCATCGCGGAGCTGTTCGACGACGTGGTCGCCGGGCGCATGGACCAGGTGGATGGTGTGCTCACGGGCTATTTGGCCACCCCGCCGCTCGTAGACGAGGCCCGGGCCCAGTGGCTCAAGCGCTACGCGCAGGACCACGGGCTCGACCTGAGCCGTTCCTACGGGTACGGGGACTCCGTGGCGGATGCGAGCTGGCTGTCACTGGTGGGCCACCCGTTCGCCGTGAACCCGGACCTGTCTCTATACCGCCGCGCGCGCAAGGCGCACTGGCCGGTCGAAGACTGGCGGAGGGCCTGAGCCGTGGTGACGGAAGCGCCGCCGGAGGGCGGTCACCCGGGCGACGGGCGCGCGGGTGATGGACGCGCGGACGACCGCGCGGCGACGCGCGACGGCGTGGCGAAGGGCGGTGAGGCGGTGCGGCAGGACGACGGCGCCGCGCACCCGGGTGAGCGGGTGGCGTCGTCATCCGTGGATCCACGTACGGCCCGCACGGACCACAAGATCGTGGCGGGCGCGCTGCGTCTGCTGCGCGAGGGCGGTCCGCAGAAGGTGACGATCGAAGCCGTGTCCGCCAGCACGGGCGTGGCGAAGACCTCGATCTACCGCCGCTACGACAACAGTGCCCAGATGCTCGAGGCCGCGCTGCAGCACACGGCGGCTGCCGAGCCACCCGTGGCGCAGGATGCCACGTGGGAGCGGGCGCTGCAGGCGGCCGTCGACATGCTGCTGCGGGACTTGGGCATGGGCGTGGTCATCGCCCTGTTGCAGGAGCCGCACTCCGAGACCTCCAGGGTGCTGCGCGCCTCCGTGGTGCGACCGCGCATGGACGCGCTGCGCGCGCTGCTCGAACGGGACGTTCAGCGGGGGCTGATCCGCGCCTCGGTGGACATCGACATGGTGGTGGACTTCGTCCTGGGAGCGGCATACGCGCACGTGGCGCGCTACGGCTCGCTCGACGAGAGGTGGACCGAGCGGATGCACCGGGCGCTGTTCGATCTGATGGCCGCACGTCCGCAGAGCACTCCGGGCAACTAGAACACGTTGATCTCGTCCGGTCGCGTGGCGAGGTAGTGCTTCACGTAGTCCTGCACGGCGACCGGGGTGGGGATGTCCTCGCCGGCGCTCTCGGACATGAACCAGCGGTGCTCGAGCACCTCGTGGATGATCTGGGCGGGTTCCCGCTTGCGGCGTAGCTCGGCGGGGATCGCCTCCATGATCGGCACGAACACCTCGCGCATCCACAGCTGCGCGGTGAGGTCCTCCGGCAGACCCGGGTACAGGGCCTGGCCGAACTGGTGGATGTCCGTGAGGATGCGCCGCGCCTGGTTCTCCTGCGTGTTGAGCCCCGTGAGGTGCAGCAGCTTGCGGGAGTGGTGCCCGGGCTCGACCACGCGCGGGCGCAGGCGGACCTGCCCGGTCTCGTCCGAGTCCAGGGAGGCCTCCTCGACGTCGAAGCCGAGCTCGTTGAGCCGCTCGACCCTCGCCTGGACGCGCCAGCGATCGCCCACGGGGAAGGTCTCCGTGGCCGTGAGCTCCTCCCACAGCCCCTCGTAGGTGTCCACGAGGCGCTGGGAGATCTCGAACGGGTCCACGGACGCGGGATCCACGCCCGCGTCCCGCAGCCGCTGCTGCATGTCCTCACCGGCCAACAGGTCCATGACCTCCCCGGCCACGTTGGTGCGGGCGAGGTCGATGTCGTACCCCCGCTGCCCCCGGGTGAGGGAGGGGTGCAGCTCACTGGTCTCCGCGTCCACGAGGTACGCGGCAAAGGCCTCGGCGTCCCGGCGGAACAGGGTGTTGGACAGCGAGACGTCCCCCCAGTAGAAGCCGGAGAGGTGCAGCTGGACGATGAGGGAGGCCAGGGCGTCCACGAGCCGCTCGATGGTCTCCGGGGCTGGGACCTGCTCGAAGATGGTGCGATAGGGCAGTGAGAAGCTCAGGTGGTCGGTCACGAGCGCCGCGGGCAGGGGCTCGCCGTCCGGTGTGTAGCGGTCGGTGACCACGGAGTCCGGGACCACGGACGGGATGGACATGGTCTGCAGCTTGCGCAGCAGACCGTACTCCCGCTGGGCGTAGTGGGCTGTGGTCTCTTTGACCGCCACGACCTTGCGCCCCACGTGCGCGAAGCGCACCACGTGGCGGGAGAGACCCCTGGGGTAGGCCGCGAGGACCTCGGGGGGCCACTGCTCCAGCGGCAGCTCCCAGGGCAGCTCGAGCAGCGCCGGGTCCGGGAAGGCCGTGCTGATGGATACACCCCGCAGGGGCCGGGGTGCTCCCGCTGCCGGGGAGTCGGAGGATGAGGGGACCGTCATGTCACTTCATGCTAGTCATGGCGCGGGTCCTGCGGTGCGCGAGCAGGCTCAGGCACGCCGCCAGCGCCGGGGGATCCGCGACCCGCCAGCGTGCCATGGAGTCCTTCTCGCCCACCTTGATCCCCACGTCCCCGGGCCCGAGGACGGCCAGGGCGTCCTCGTCCGTGACGTCGTCCCCCGCGAAGACGGTGACGTCCGGGTGGACCGCGGCGGCGATGGTGGCGAGGCCGTCCCCCTTGGTGGCGCCGAGCACGGAGCACTCGACCACCAGCTGCCCCGGTGTCAGCCGCAGCCCGGGCATGGCCTCGTAGACCGCGGTCATCTCCTCGAGGGCTTGCTGCGCCTCCCCGGGATCCGCGATGGGGCGTGCGTGGAAGGCCACGCCCGCGGGCTTCGGCTCGGCGCGGGCACCGGGGTAACGGGCCACGAGCGCTAAGGTGGCCGCCACGGCGCGCTCGAGCAGGTCGGACTGCTGCGCGCTCAGCTCGATCCTCGTCCCTGAGCCCGCGCCCGGGGCTGCGGAGAGGTCCACCTCCGCGCCGTGGGAGCCGGAGAGCACCATCCGCGAGTCCGGGTCCACCACCGTGCGCAGGAACTCCAGGGGGCGCCCGGAGATCACGGCCACGGTGGTGTGCGGCAGCTGTGCGAGAGCATCAAGGGCCTCGCGCGCGGCCGGCAACGGCCGGGAGTCGGCGGGGTCCTCGGTGAACGGGGCCAGCGTTCCGTCGAAGTCCAGCGCCACGAGCAGCCGCGGCGCCGCGGCCGCGCGGTCCAGGGCGTCCTGGAGGTCGTCACTCATGACTGCCGCCCGCCCGGGCACCCGCGGCCGTGGCGTCGTCGTCCCCGCCAGGTGCGTGGGCGGCGGCGTGCTGTGCGAGGTCGTCCAGGAAGCGCTGGGACCAGTCCACGACGTCGTGCGTGAGCACCTGCCGGCGCATCGCCACCATGCGCTTGCGAGCCTCCGTGCGGGGCATGTCACGGGCGTGGAGCATGGCCTCCTTCAGACCGTCGATGTCGTGCGGGTTCACGAGCACCGCCTGCCTGAGCTGCTCGGCGGCCCCCGTGAACTCCGAGAGCACCAGAACGCCCGAGTTGTCCTGCCGCGCGGCCACGTACTCCTTGGCCACGAGGTTCATCCCGTCCCGCAGCGCCGTGACCAGCATGACGTCCGCCGCGAGATAGAGGGCCACCATCTCCTCGAACGGGTAGCCGTGGTGCAGGTAGCGGATGGCCGTGTGGGAGATGGTGTCGTGCTGGCCGTTGATGCGCCCCACCATGCCCTCCACGAGCTCCCGCAGCTGGCGGTACGAGTCCACCCGCTCGCGGGAGGGGCTGGCCACCTGGATGAGCACCGAGTCCTCGACGGAGAGCTCGCCGTCGTGCAGCAGCTCCCCGTACGCCTTGATGCGGTGGCGGATGCCCTTGGTGTAGTCCAGGCGGTCCACGCCCAGGTAGACGGTCTCCGGGTTGCCGAGCTCCTCGCGGATCTCCTTCGCCCGCGCCCGCACCGAGGGATCCGCGGTGAGCTCCTTGATGGACTCCACGTCGATCGAGATCGGGTACGACCCCGCGTTGACCGTCCAGGAGGTCTCCTCGCCGTCCGCGGTGCTCTCGCTGAACTGCGTGGTCCCCTTGATGAACTGCACGCCCAGGTACTTGCGCACGCAGCGCTGGAAGTTCTGGGCGTCCCCGGGGCGCTGGAAGCCGATCAGGTCCGCGCCCGTGAGTCCGTCCAGCACCGCCCTGCGCCACGGCAGCTGCGAGAAGATCTCAGTGGGCGGGAAAGGGATGTGGTTGAAGAAGCCGATGGTCACGTCCGGACGCAGCCTCCGCAGCATGCGGGGCACGAGCTGCAGCTGGTAGTCCTGCACCCAAACCGTGGCGCCCGGCGCGGCGGTCTCCGCGGCCTGGCGGGCGAAGCGCTCGTTGACCCTGCGGTAGGCGTACCACCACGTGCGGTGGAACTCCGGGGACGCAATCACGTCGTGGTAGAGGGGCCACAGGGTCGCGTTGGAGAAGCCCTCGTAGTACCTGCGCACCTCCAGCTCGGACAGCGCTACCGGGACGAGGTGGAAGACGTCGTGGTCGAACGGCTCCAAGTCCTCGTCCGGCGCCCCGGACCAGCCGACCCACGCGCCGTCGCGCTGCGCCATCACCGGGGCAAGGGCGCTCACCAGGCCGCCGGGGGAGCGGCGCCACGTGCTGCTGCCGTCCTCCGCGACGTCCCGGTCCACGGGGAGCCGGTTGGAGACCACCACGAAGTCGTAACCGTCACGCGGGACGTTCACTTCTCGAAGAGACTGCTCTGCGGACACGCTGGGTTCCTTCCCCGGGGACTGCTGGTCACCCCATTCTAAGTGGGCGTACTACCGCCGCCCAGGGGGACGACGCCGCCGCGTGGCCGTGCGCGCGGCGTCGTCGTGCGTCACCTGCCGCCACCGGCGCCGAGGCGGGCCGGGTACTCTGAGGAGCAGTATCCACACGTGTCCACCCCCTCGGAAGGAAACCCGGACCCCCATGGCTGCACAGAAGAAGACCTCCGGCTCGTCGGCGTCGGACGACGCCCGGGAGCGGGCCCGTCGGATCGCGGACCAGCAGTCCCGTCGCTCCAGCGGCAGGCCCACCGGTCTGATCATCGGCATCGTGGCGCTCGTGGTTGTCATCGCGCTGATCATCGGGCTGGTCGTGTGGCAGAACAACAAGGCCACGATCCCGGACGCGGGGCCCGTTCCCGCGAGCTCCAACCAGTACGGCGGCATCACGCTCACCAGGGACGGGATCGCCAAGAACACCTCGGACGTCCAGGAGCGGGACCTCTCCCAGCTGCCCGCGGCGGAGGAGAGCCCGGACACCACCAAGACCCCCCTGGGGATCGTGGACAAGGACAAGGCGGCCAGCAACGGAAAGCCCGTGCAGCTCGTGATCTTCCAGGACTTCGAGTGCGTGCACTGCGCAGATTTCGAGAAGGAGAACGCGGACACCATCAAGAAGGCCGTGGACTCCGGGAAGGTGGAGGTGGAGTACCGCAACCTCAACTTCCTCGACAAGGCCACACCGGACCAGTACTCCTCACGCTCCGCCAACGCCGCCTACCTCGTGGCGGAGCAGGTCAGCACCGACCAGTACATGGACTACGCCCAGGAGATCTTCACCCACCAGGGCAGCGGCGGGCTGAGCAACGCCGAGATCGCGGAGATCGCCAACAAGCACGGCGCGAACATCTCCGCGGACGACCTCGACGAGAACACCTACCGCCCGCTCGTGAACGTTGTTGCCCGCGAGGCCGTGAACAATGGCGTGGCCGGGACGCCCACGATCTACGTGGACGGCAATCGTTTCGAGCAGGGCACCTTCTCGGACGTGCTGGACAAGGCGGTCAAGGCCAAGAAGTAGCCGTGGCGCCCATGCCCGGAACCAATGTGAAGAACCCCGGCCGTCCAGGACGACCGGGGTTCTTCGCGTTCCACGGGAGCCCCCTGCCGGATTCGAACCGGCGACCCTCTGTTTACAAGACAGATGCTCTGGCCATCTGAGCTAAGGGGGCGCTGCGCTCCCGCCACGGCCGGCCGGGGTGCACCAGCACCGCCTGCCGCGCCCGCACGGGACCGCTCCATGATACTGGACAAGTCGCGGGCGCCCGCGCACCCCGGATCCGCAGGGCACTCTGCCGGGTGCACGGGTGGCAGGTGTGACTGAGCCAGGCCTCACTCACTATCCAGGCCGGGCGAAAGGTGCTTCCATGGGCCACATGGAAATCAAGGGAAGAATGGCAGAAGCGATCACCGAGCAGATCACCATGGAGCTCCAGGCGAGCGTGGTCTACCGACAGCTGTCCATCGAGATGGACGTGGCGAGCCTGCCCGGGTTCTCGCAGTGGTTCCGTGCGCAGGCGGCCGAGGAGGTCACCCACGCGGAGAAGTTCATCGACCACGTGGTGGACCGCGGCGGTGACCCGAAGATCGGCAGCATGAACGGGCCGACCCTCGAGGACACCTCTCCGCTGGGCTGCTTCCAGGCGGCCCTCGCCCACGAGCGCGAGGTCTCCGAGTCCATCCGCAACCTGTACCGGTTGGCGCAGGAGGAGGGCGACATCGACGCCATGCCCCTGCTGCACTGGTTCATCAGCGAGCAGCTCGAGGAGGAGGCCAGCGTGGAGGAGATCGTGGACCAGGCCCGCCTGGTGCACAACGACGGGCCCGGCCTGCTGCGTCTCGACGCCGAGCTGGGGTCCCGCGAGGTCGAGAGCGACTGAGCTCCCCGCGTGACGAACGACCGGCCCTGCTCCTGAGGAGCGGGGCCGGTCGTCTGTCACCGGTGTCCCTCTGGGCCTTGTCCGGCACGGGGTGCGGGGAGGGGCGCTACTCCTGGGTGATCTCCACGTCCGCCTGCTCCCGGCGCCCGAAGGCCCACAGCAGCAGCTCGGCGGGTTCGCCGCGCACGATCTGCACCCGGCGCGCGGACTTCTTGCCCCCTCGCACGGCACCGAACCCGGCGGCGATCAGCACCACCGACTCGGGCTCCTTGCGCAGCAGCGCGGGGCCGGCCAGCTTCAGCATGCTCCACAGGGCCTTCTGCTCGTCGTTGAGCAGCTGCCGGGCGTGCCACTGGGGCTGGGCGCGGCGGACGTCCTCGTGGTGGATGAAGAACTCGCCGGTGTTCATCCGCTTGTCGATCGGGGACCAGCGCCCCGGCGAGTGCAGCGGGGGCCGCTCCACGAGGTTCACGAGGTCCTCCCACGGCATCCCGCGGTACTCGGCGTCCACGGTCTCCGCGTGCCTGCCGAGCACCGGCAGCCGGGGCGAGAACATCCCCGGGACGGCGTCCGGGCGCGCGTCGCGGATGGCCAGGTGCACCGCGAGGTCCCGCGTGTCCCAGCCCTCGCACAGGGTGGGGGCATCGGGGCCCACGCGTCGCAGCAGCGCCGCGAGGTGACGGCGTTCGACGTTGGCAAAATTGGTCACGGGAGCATCCGATCTGCTGGGGGTGGACGATCACGTCCACGGTAGACGCGCTCGGCGGTGGTTGTCACTGCGCCGAGTCCTCAGCCGCTCCATCCGTGGAGCCCTCTGACGGCACCTCCGCCGCAGGCTCCGTCGCCTGCTCTGCGGACCCCTCCGCGAACTGGGCGCGGTAGAGCCGGGCGTAGGCGCCGTCGGCCGCGACCAGCTCCGCGTGCGATCCCTGCTCCACGATCCGCCCGGACTCCATGACCACGATGGTGTCCGCGTCCCGGATGGTCGAGAGACGGTGGGCGATGACGAACGAGGTGCGGTTCTCGCGCAGCGCGGCCATGGCCTTCTGCACGAGCAGCTCCGTGCGGGTGTCCACCGCGGAGGTCGCCTCGTCCAGGATGAGCAGCGAGGGCCGGGACAGGAACGCCCGTGCGATCGTGATGAGCTGCTTCTCACCGGCGGAGACCGAGGTCTCGTCCTCGGTGAGCACGGTGTCGTAGCCCTCGGGCAGCGCCCGCACGAAGCGGTCCACGTAGGTGGCCCTGGCGGCGGCCACGACCTCCTCGTCCGTGGCGTCCTGCCTGCCGAAGCGGATGTTCTCCATGATGGTCCCGGTGAACAGCCAGGCGTCCTGCAGGACCATGCCCACCTGGCGGCGCAGGTCCTCCCGCGCGAGGTCCCGGATGTCGATCCCGTCCAGCAGGATGCGCCCACCGTCGATCTCGTAGAAGCGCAGCACCAGGTTCACGAGCGTGGTCTTGCCCGCCCCGGTGGGGCCCACGATGGCCACGGTGCGCCCGGGCTCCACGTGCAGGGAGAGGTCCTCGATCATGGGCGGCTCGCCCGCGGTGGCGGCGTCCTTGTCGTAGGAGAAGTCCACGTGCTCGAATCGCACCTCCCCGCGCAGCCGCTGCGGCAGCCTGGCGGTGGGGTTCTCCGGCTCCTGATCCGGGGCGTCCAGCAGCTCGAACGTGCGCTCGGCGGACGCGATCCCGGACTGCAGCTGGGTGGCCATGCCGGCGATCTGGGAGAGGGGCTGGGTGAACTCGCGCGAGTACTGGATGAAGGCCGTGGCGTCGCCGAGCGTCAGCTGGCCCGAGGCCACGCGCAGCCCGCCCAGCACGGCGATGCCCACGTAGGAGAGGTAGGAGATGAACTGCATGACGGGCATGATCGTGCCGGAGAGGAACTGGGCGCCGAACGCCGCCCGGTAGAGCTCCTCGTTGCGCTCGTCGAACTGCGCCTGCATCTGGCGCTGCCGCCCGTAGGAGTGCACGAGCTCATGGCCCGAGAAGGACTCCTCGATGTGCCCGTTGAGCACGCCCGTGGCTTTCCACTGCCCGGCGAAGAGCTTCTGGGAGCGGGAGCCGATCACTCCGGCGGCCACCGCCGACAGGGGCAGCGCGAGCAGGGCCACGAGTGCGAGTTGCCACGAGACGGCGAACATCATGATCACGATCCCCAGCACCGTCAGCACGTTCTGGATGAGCTGCGCGAAGGTCTGCTGCAGGGCGGTCTGGATGTTGTCGACGTCGTTGGTCACGCGTGACATGACGTCCCCGCGCTGGCGTGTGTCGAAGTAGCTCAGCGGCAGGGCGTTGAGCTTGCGCTCGATCTGCGCGCGCAGGTCGTAGACCACGTGCATCACCACGCGGTTGAGCACGTAGCCCTGCAGCCACATCAGCGCGGAGGCCACGGTGTACATGGCGAGCACCAGCAGGATCAGCCCGCCCAGCCGGGTGAAGTCAACACCCTGGCCGGGCACCAGGGACATCGCGGAGACCATGTCCGCGGTGGTGTCCTGGCCCTGCGCGCGCAGCCCGGCCTCGACCTGGGCCTGGCTCGTGCCGGCGGGCAGGGATCGGCCGACGACGCCCGCGAAGATCACGTCCATGGCGCGCCCCAGCACGCGGGGCGCCCACACGCCCAGCACCACGGAGACCACCACCGCGAGGACCACCACCGTGAGGGCGGCCTTGTGGGGCGTGAGCAGCTTCATGAGGCGCACCGCCGAGGGCCAGAACTGCTGCGGTTTGCGGGCGGGTTCCTGGGTCTCGCTCACAGTGCGCCTCCGGTGCTCTGGTCCGCCGACAGCTGGGAGGTGACGATCTCCCGGTACGTGGTGCTGCTCGCCACGAGCTCGTCGTGGGTTCCGCGCGCGGTGATCCGCCCCTTCTCGAGCACGAGGATCTCGTCCGCGTCGGTGATGGTGGAGACCCGCTGTGCCACCGTGACCACGGTGGCGTGACGGGTCACGGGCCGCAGGGCCGCGCGCAGCCGGGCGTCCGTGGCGACGTCGAGGGCCGAGAAGGAGTCGTCGAAGACGTAGACGCTGGGCCGGGCCACGAGCGCGCGGGCGATGCTGAGCCGCTGGCGCTGCCCGCCGGAGACGTTGGTGCCGCCCTGTGAGACGGGGGAGTTCAGGCCCTGGGGCATTGCACGGACGAAGTCCTCCGCCTGGGCCACGCGCAGGGCCTCCCACAGCTGCTCGTCCGTGGCGTCCGCGCGCCCGAAGCGCAGGTTGCTGGCCACGGTGCCCGAGAACAGGAAGGGCCGCTGCGGCACGAGGCCCACGCGCCCCGCTAGGTCCTCGGGTGCGTAGCGCGGCAGGGCCAGGCCGTCCAGCAGCACCTCCCCGGCCACGGGGTCGATCAGGCGCGGGACGAGGTTGATCAGGGTGCTCTTGCCGGACCCGGTGGCCCCGACGATCGCCACGGTGCGCCCCGGCTCGGCGGTGAAGCGGATGTCGTCCAGCACGGGTGCCTCGGCCCCCGGGTACTGGAACGTGACGTCGCGGAACTCGAGCCGGCCGCGGGCCGGCGGGGCCTCGGTGGGCTGCGCGGGCGGAGTCATGGCCGGGCGGGTGTCCAGCACCTCGGTGATGCGCTCGGCGCTGACCACCGCGCGCGGGACCATCATGAACATGAAGGTGGCCATCATCACGGCCATGAGGATCTGGAGCATGTACTGCAGGAACGCGGTCAGTGCACCCACCTGGATCTCGCCCTGGTCCACGCGGTGCCCGCCGAACCACAGCACCGCGGCGGTGGCCAGGTGCATGACCATGTTGATCACGGGGAACATCAGCACGAACAGCGCGCCGATCTTCAGGGAGATGTCCGTGAGGTCCTGGTTCGCGCTGCGAAAACGCGCGGTCTCGAACGGCTCCTTGACGAAGGCGCGGATCACCCGGATCCCCGTGATCTGTTCGCGCAGCACCCCGTTGATCCCGTCGATGCGTTCCTGCATGATCCGGAACCACGGCATCAACCGGGAGACCACGAGGCCCAGCAGCACCCCCATTACAGGGATGGACACCCACACGAGCCACGACAGCCCCGGGTCCTCCCGCAGGGCCATGACGATCCCGCCCACGCACATGATGGGCGCCATGACCATGAAGTTCAGGCCCATGAGGGTGAGCATCTGGATCTGCTGGACGTCGTTGGTGGTGCGCGTGATCAGCGACGGCGCCCCGAACTTCCCGACCTCGCGCGCGCTGAACTGCCCGACCCGGCGGTAGACGTCCCGGCGCAGGTCCCGGCCCACACCGATCGCCGTGCGGGCACCGCACCACACGGCCACGACGGCAGCGATCACCTGGGCGAACGCCACGGCCAGCATCACGGCGCCGGCGCGCCAGATGTAGTCGGTGTCCCCGCGGGCCACACCGTTGTCGATGATCCGGGCATTGAGGCTCGGGAGGTAGAGCGTGGCGATCGTGGCCGCCAGTTGGAACACGAGAACGCCCACGACCCATGGGACGTAGGGGCGCGTGAAAGTGCGTAACAAACTCAGCAGCATGACGGGCGATCCTGACGTCGAGCACGGAGGGAGCCGAATACGCGCCCAATATACGCGCGGGCCGGGACACGCTGAACGGACCGGGGCACCCCGGGCTATCCGGGCGTCACGCGCTAAAGTTTCGGTGCACCGAAACTTGCCGTGCCACGCGGTGCGCGGGACGGTGGACATGAGTAGGAGGCCACCATGACGTCGGGCAATCCAGCGCCGCAGGACGCGACCGGTGCGGGGGGTACGACGGCGCGGGCGTCGTCGCACGGGACCATCGCCGCACTCGGGCCGGCGTTCGTGGCCGCGATCGCTTACGTGGACCCCGGTAACGTGGCCGCGAACGTGAGCGCGGGTGCGGGGCATGGCTACCTGCTCGTATGGGTTCTCCTGCTCGCCAACCTCATGGCCATGGTCATCCAGTACCTCTCCGCCAAGCTCGGGATCGTGACGGGGCTGTCCCTGCCGCAGGTCCTAGGCGGTTCGCTGCCGCCCGGTACCCGGGTGCTCTACTGGGCCCAGGCCCAGCTCATGGCGATCGCCACGGACGTCGCCGAGGTGATCGGCGGCGCGCTCGCATTGTGGTTGCTGTTCGGCATCCCGTTGCCCCTGGGCGGGGTGATCGTGGCCGCGCTGTCCATGCTCGTGCTCGCGCTCCAGAACCACCGCGGTCAGCGCGTGTTCGAGACCGTGATCCTGGGGATGCTCGGGATCATCACGGTGGGGTTTCTCGGGGGACTCGTGGTGGGCCCGCCCGATCCGCGGGGTGTGCTCGACGGTCTGGTACCGCGGCTGGAGGGCTTCGAGTCCCTGGTGATCGCGGCGGGGATGCTGGGTGCCACCGTGATGCCCCACGCGATCTACATCCACTCCGCACTGAGCCGGGACCGTCACGGCATGGGTCACGCCCCCGAGCGCGTCTCCCAACTCCTACGCGCGACCCGCGTGGACGTGGTGCTGGCACTCGTGGTGGCCGGTGCGGTGAACATAGGGATGCTCCTGCTCGCGGCCAGGAACCTCTACGGCGTGGAGGGCACGGACACAATCGAGGGTGCGCAGCACGCGATCTCCGACGCGCTCGGGCCCACCGTGGGGGTCGTCTTCTCCCTGGGATTGCTGGCCTCCGGGCTCGCCTCCACCGCAGTGGGTGCCTACGCGGGGGACGTGGTTACGGCGGGTCTGTTGCGGTGGCGCATCCCGCTGCTCGCGCGGCGGCTGATCACGGTGATCCCCGCCGTCGTGATCCTGGCGCTCGGCGCGGAACCCACTGCAGCCTTGGTCGGGAGTCAAGTGGTGCTGAGCTTCGGGATCGCGTTCGCGCTCATCCCCCTGGTGCGCGCCACGGGCAGGGCCTCCCTCATGGGCCGCTTCCGCAACGGCCCGGTGCTCGCGGCCATCGGGTGGGTGAGCGCCGCGATCGTGGTGGTGCTGAACGTGGTCCTGCTCGTCATGAGCATGGGAAATGTGGGTTAGGGGCTAGCAAAACCACATAAACAGACATAAGCTCACATCACACAGGGGTTTCACCGCCGACACCCCGGTCCGTGAGGTGAAGATGTTCGCTGCAGAACGCCACGAGGAGATCACACGCACCGTGAGCCACGAGCGCCGTGTCAACGGTGCGGAACTGGCGAAACGGTTCGGTGTGACCATGGAGACGATCCGCCGGGATCTCGCCGTGCTCGAGTCCCAGGGGAAACTGCGCCGTGTGCACGGCGGTGCCGTGTCCGTGGACCAGTCCACGAGCGGGGAACAGGGGATGGACTCCCGATCGCGCCTCGCGGCCGATGAGAAACGGGCCATCGCCCGCAAGGCCCTCGAGGTACTCGAACATGCCGAGGCTGGTGCCGTGGTCCTGGATGCCGGCACCACGGTCGAGGCGCTCGCGGACCTGTTGCTGGCCCGGGACAACCACCTGCCCGGCGGGCAGGAACAGCTGATCATTACCCACGCCCTGCACATCGCGGCGAAACTCGCGGACGCCGAGGGTGTGGGGCTCGAGCTCGTGGGTGGGCGGATCCGCAAACTCACGTGGGCGGCCACCGGTTCGCGCGCGGCCCAGCACTACGACCAGCTGCGCCCGGACCTCGCGTTCGTGGGCTGCAACGGCGCGCACGCGCGGTTCGGGCTCTCCACGCCGGACCCCATCGAGGCCGTGGTCAAGTCCGCGATCGTGCAGGCGGCACGCCGCGTGGTGGTGCTGTGCGACGCGAGCAAGCAGGACCAGGAGACCCTCACCCGTTTCTGCTCGCTCGAGCAGATCGACACGTTCATCACCGACGCGGCTCCCGTGGGGGAGCTGGCGCAGGCCCTCGAAGACGCAGATGTGGAAGTGGTCCTCGCATGATCATCACCGTGACCCTCAACCCCTCCGTGGACCGCACGGTGGACCTCGGTGCGCCGCTCGCGCGCGGGCGGGTCCAGCGCGCGGTCTCCACCCGCCAGGACCCGGGCGGCAAGGGCGTGAACATCTCGCGCGCGCTGTCCGCGAGCGGCGTGGACACCGTGGCCGTGGCCCCGGGGGACGACACCGACCCCCTGTTCGCCGCCCTGGACGCCGTGGGGGTGCGCTACGACAGCGTCTCGATCGGGGCGCCCATCCGCTCCAACATCACGGTCACGGAACCGGACGGCACCACCACCAAGATCAACGAGCCCGGCCCCGTGCTGGACGAGCGCACGGTCGAGCGGATCGTGGAGCGCATCGTCAGCCGGGGGGCGGGCGCGTCCTGGCTCGTGTTCGCGGGCTCCGTGCCCCCGGGTCCCGCCCCGGACGTCTACGCGGTGATCGCGTCCCGGGTGCGTAGCGCGCTGGGCGCGGCGGCGCCGTCGTACGCCCTGGACACCTCGGGCGCCCCGCTCGCCGAGGCGCTCGCCCCGGACGCCGGGACCCTGCCGGACGTGATCAAGCCCAACGGCCACGAGCTCGCCCAGCTGCTGGGCCGCGGGGACGGCGACGCCTTCGAGGCGGATCCGCTCGCGAGCGCGCAGGCCGCGCGGGAGCTCG
>NZ_RBMB01000039.1:0-21206 GCF_003989485.1 Kocuria sp. HSID17590
TTCCCAGCACGTGCTCGTCCACGAACGCGAGCACGGTCTCGTACCACGTGCGCGCGTTGGCGGGCTTGAGGATCCAGTGTCCCTCGTCCGGGTAGTAGAGGAAGCGGTGGCCCTCGACCCGGGTGCGCTGCTGCAGGTCCGCCCACAGCTCGATGCCCTGGGAGATCGGCACGCGGTAGTCCTTGTCCCCGTGGATCACCAGCAGCGGGACCTCGATGCGCTCCGCGAACCGGTGCGGCGAGTACGTGGCGGCCTGGGAGGGCCCCATGGCCTCGCGCCACTGCGTGTTGTCCGTGGTGGCGCCCATGGTGTCCAGGTTCCACAGGGAGGCGTGCGTGACGATGCACCGGAACCGGTCCCCCGTCTGCGTGGCCACCCAGTTGGCCATGTACCCGCCGTAGGACCCGCCCATCAGCGCCTGCCGCTCGGGGTCAATGTCCGCGCGCCGCGTGGCCGCCTCGGTGAGGGCCATGACGTCCGTGAACGGCGCCCCGCCCAGCTCCTGCTGACCGCGGTCGATCATGGCCTGGCCGTAGCCCGTGGAGATCGCCGGGTCCGGCAGCAGCACCGCATAGCCCGCGGCCACGAACGGCCACGGGTTCCAGCGCCAGCTCCACTGGTTGTTGGAGCCCCAGGGCCCGCCGTGGACGGACACGAGCAGGGGGTGGGGTGCGGCGTCGTCGTCCGCGTGCGGCAGGGCGAGCCACGCGCGGACCTGTGTGCCGTCCTCACCGGTGGCGGTGACCTCCTCGACCCGGCCCGGCACGGTGTCCTCGGGGACGAGCCCGGCCACCGGTGCGGGCTCCTGCGCGCCCGTCAAGGGCCACCGCACGAGCTCGGAGGGGTGCGTGTAGCTCGCGCGCAGCCCCACGAACTGCTCCCCCGCCGGTGCCACCGCCGAGTACGTCCAGTCCTGGTCCGCGCCCCCGGCGATGGTCTCCACGCGGGTCCGTCCACCCCGCGGGCAGTGCACCCGCAGCACGATGCCGCGGCCGCGATGGTCGGAGGTGCACACGAAGCTCTCGTCGTCGATCCACCGGGGCTCCTGCGCCCAGTGATCGTCCGCGGGCACCACCTCGGTCTCCTCGCCGGTCGCGACGTCGTGCAGCCACACGGACACCGCCATGCTCACGCCCTCGCGCCACAGCCGCTGGCGCCCGAGCAGCACGCGCGTTCCGTCCGGGCTCACGGCCGCGGGCGCCCACATCTCCGCCTCGTCGGTGTCGTGCAGCAGGACGGCCTCGTCCCCGTGCTCGGGTGCCACCGGCAGCCGCCACAGCTGCGAGCGCTGCGTGCCCGCGGGCAGCAGCGTGGAGATCTCCGCGAGCACCCAGGTGCCGTCCGGGGCCACCGAGAACTCGCCCAGCCGCCCCTCCGGCAGCTCGACCCGGTGCACGGAGGCCGCCGGGTCCGCGCCCTCGGCCACGGCCGCGGTGTCCAGGAACCACAGTGCGTCGTCTGCGGCGGGGAGGTCGTGGTCCCAGTACCGGAACGGGGCACTGTCGTAGAGGATCCCGCTCACACCGGTCTCGTCGCGGCGGTCGTGGATCTCCCGGTTGCGCGCGAACTCGTCCTGCGCGCCGCGCGCCGCGGGGTACAGGCCGGAGACGAAGAACAGCCGGTCCCCGCCGAGCTCGAGGCTCGAGATCCCCTCCGGGGCGTCCAGGACCATGCGCGCCTCGCCGTGCTCGGGCAGCAGCCACAGCCGCGTGCGCTTGTCCTCGTCACCGGCCACGGGCCGCTCGCTGGTGAACCACACCGCGCCCGACGCCGCCGGGCGCACCTCCTGCACGCCGTGGTCCCCGTGGGTCAGCTGCACGGGCGCACTGTCCCGGGGCACTGCCCACGGGTGGGTCACGTAGCGCTTGCCGTCGGAGGAGAGCTCCTGCCGCAGGGCGAGCACGGGTCCGTCCCGGTGCACCACCAGGCCGGCCAATCGGGGAACGGTCACGAGCTGCTCGGGGAGCGAGTAACGGGAAGTCATGTGTCGTACATTACAGACGGCCGCACCCGCCCGCGGTCCGCGCGGGCCCGCCCACCGCGCTACCGTGACCCAGGATCCCCACCACCGAGCAGCGAGGAGCGCGCGGCATGAGCACGCAGAAGGGCACCCTGGGCTGGGCCCTGCGGGTCACCGTGCCCGTGGCCATGGGGTACCTGCCCCTGGGAATGGCCTTCGGCGCGTACTCGGTGTCCCTGGGCTTCGCGCCCTACCTCGCTCCGCTGACCGCCCTGGTGGTCTTCGCCGGGTCCATCGAGTTCCTGCTGGTGGGGCTCGTGGCCGCCGGGGCCGGATTGGCGCAGATCGCCGTGACCACCCTGCTGGTCAACGCGCGCCACGTGTTCTACGGCTTCTCCTACCCCACGCACCTGCTGCGCTCCCCGTTCGCGAAGTTCTACGGGCCCTACGCGCTCACGGACGAGGCCTACGCCCTGATCAACAGCGGGGTGCACCCCACCACCCAGCACCAGCTGCTGCTGGTCCAGGGGGTCTCACACTTCTACTGGGTGCTCGGCGCGGCCGTGGGCGCCCTCGCCGGCGGTCTCGTCCCGGAGTCCTTCGACGGGTTCGACTTCGCCCTCACCGGCCTGTTCGCCCTGCTCTTCGTGGGTGCCATCACCGCCGCGACCCAGCGGGTCAAGATCCTCACGGCCGCCCTGCTCTCCATCGGCGTGGGCCTGCTGCTGCCGCGCAGCATCTTCCTGCTGGGCGCCATGCTCTGCTACGCCGTACTGTGCGTCCTGATGGTGCGGCGTCCGCGCCGGGGCACGACGCCGCGTGGTGCCGAGAGTGGGGCGTGACGTGATCGCCGCCCTGCTCGTGTGCGCCGCCGTGACGTTCGCCCTGCGCTTCCTCCCCATGCAGGTGGCCCACCGCTACCGGGACCGCGAGGACCTCCGGGAACTCTCCACGCTGCTGCCGGCCGGACTCATGCTGATCCTCGTGGCCTACACGCTGCTGGAGGCGGACTCCGGGGTGCAGCTGAGCCGGCTCGTCCTCGCCGCGGTCGTGGCCGTGCTGGTGAACCTGGGGTCCAGGAACTTTCTGCTGGGCTTCCTCGCGGGCTTCGCGGCTTACTCCCTGAGCGGGCTGGCACTGGGCTGAATAGGAAAAAAATTGTTTTCCTAATAGCGCAAGCGGCCACTTTCTTTACTGAGGCACGCCTTACCCGGATTAGAAAACAATGCCGTGCCGTAAGGTAAAACTTACTAGCCAACGATCAAAACTACCTTTAGTGTTCTTTTCAACACGACCGACAGTACGAGCACCCCTCGAGTCACAGGAGAAGATCATGGCCACTCTCACCGCTGTTTCCGCCTGCACCGCCACCGGCTGCGCCTTCAACGACAACGGCTGCACCGCGCCCGCCATCACGGTGGGCGGCCAGGGCGCCACCGCGTCCTGCACCACGTTCATCTCCCTCGACGCCCGCGGCGGGCTGCCCACGGCCAACGGCCAGGTGGGTGCGTGCCAGCGCCTCGAGTGCGCACACAACAAGGACCTGCTGTGCACCGCCTCCTCCATCGAGGTCACCGCGGACGCCAACTGCAGCAGCTACGAGGCCGAGTAGGCCGTTCTGCGCCGGAGCACTCCGGCACCCCCGGTCCCAGGACCTCACCCATGATGAAAGACCGTGGATCTGCCGATCCACGGTCTTTCGTCATTCCCCCTGCTGCCCGGTGGACACCGGACTCAGGCGGCCACACCCGCCCCGAGCAGGGTGGACACACTCGCCGTGAGCCCCTCCGGGGACGTGCGCCCCCGCCCGAACGGCACGAAGTAGACACTGGTCACCCGCGCACCGTGGCGCAGCACGGTGATCCCGGTGAGGTCCACGTCCACGATGAAGTCCCGCTCCACCGTGTGGGCGCAGCCACCCGTGGACGGCTTCTGCGTGAGCAGGTGCGCGGGGATCCAGCCGTTCTCAGCGGCATCGCACAGACCCGCCAGGTCCACGCGGTCCACGTCCATGGCGGCGTCCAGACCCGTGGACTCCACCTCGCGGCACGCGTCACCCGGTGCGGCCCCGACCGTGCCGTGGTGCACCACCAGTTCCCGGTGCTCCACCGGCGTGACCCCGGACCCGTCGTGGAGCACCACGCGCTCGGCCTCAAGCACGGCCAGCCGCCCGTTCGGGGCCCCGGCCACGGTCGCCACGAGCTCGGGGATCTCCCCCGTGCCCACGAGCAGCTCCGCGTCCAGCGGGTCCAGCCACTCCAGCCGCGCGAGCAGGTGCGCGCTCGCCGCCACGATGCGCACGTCCGGCTCCGGGGCCACTTTGGTGACGTCCATGCGGACCTCCACCGGCTCGCCGGTGACGAGCACCGCGGGATCCATCTCCTGCGGGTCCACGGTGGCCGCGAGGACCAGTTCCCCGTTGCGGGTGAGGCCGTGCGCCACTGAGTCCAGCACGGGCTGGCCCGGTACGCGGTACGCCACCACCTGGGCCTCACCGGCACCCGAGAGCATCCGGTGGGCGAGGGAGACAGCACGCTCCCGCACCCCCGTCCGTGCCCCGCTGTTGCTTGGACCCACGACCGCCCCGCTCTCCTCGACTTCGAAACTTAGGAAAGCCTAACCTCCGCCGGGGCCCGAACGGAAGCCGAAACGGGCAATTTGGTCAGATTTTTCTGACCTAAATGGGCGTGGTGCTCGTCACGTGCGTTCGCGATAGCATCGCAGGATGCTGACGAGTACCCGCCACCGCTCCGCATCCGCCGCGCGCACGTCACTGGCGCTGGGGGCCGCTGCGCTGCTCGTGCTCGCGGGCTGCTCCTCGCCCTCCGAGAGCCCCGGCACCCCGGCGGCGAGCGGAGAAGCCAGCGGGGCGGCGTCGTCGTCCGCGCAGGGCGGGGCCACGCACCCGAGCGGACCGGGGAAGGGGCCCGAGTGCCCGGAGGACACGTGCATGAGCCTCGCGGTCTCCGGGGACCTGCTGCTGCACGAGGGGCTGTGGAGCCGTTTCGCGGTGGACCCCGCCACGCACGACGGCGCGAACTTCGACTTCGCTCCCCTGATGGCCCAGCAGAAGCCGTACCTGGAGAACGCGGACGTGGCCGTGTGCCAGGCGGAGACGCCCGTGGCCGCGAGCGGCGGGCCGTACTCCGCGTACCCCGAGTTCAACGTGCCACCGGAGATCTTCGCGGCGGCGAAGGGCGCGGGCTACGACGCCTGCACCTCCGCGAGCAACCACTCGATCGACCAGGGCACCGAGGGCGTGGAGCGCACCCTGCGGGCCCTCGACGACGCCGGTCTGCAGCACACCGGCTCGTACGCCACCGAGGCGGACTCCGAGAAGCCCATGGTCGTGGACACGCCCTCCGGGAAGCTCGCGGTGGTCACGGGCACGAACAGCCTCAACGAGAAGACCGCGGACCAGCCCTGGCGCGTAGACCGGCTCAGGGACGGCGCGGATCCTGCCGTCGGGGAGCGGGCGGCGCGCGAGGACGTGGCGCACGCCGTCGCTCAGGCCCGGAAGGCCCGTGAAGCGGGCGCGGACGTGGTGGTGGCCGCGATGCACTCGATCCTCGAGTACACGGACACCGCGGACGAGTACCAGCGCACGACCGCCCACGCCCTGGCCGACTCCGGCGCGTTCGACGCCGTGTACGGCCACGGTTCGCACAGCGTCCAGCCCATCGAGAACTATCACGACACGTGGATCGTCTACGGGGTGGGCAACAACGTCACCGAGACCGCCCCGCCCGTGAACGAGACGAACAATCAGGGCATCACGGCGCGCTTCCAGTTCGCGCGCTCGGGCGACGGCGACTGGCGCGTGAGCGACCTCGCCTGGGTCCCGAGCTCCAACACCCAGGGCGGGGCCTACGCGTGGTGTCCTGTGGCCTCGGACGCCCCCTCGGGGGTCTGCCGCTCGGAGGCGGAGGACGCCGCCATCCGCGAACGCATCGCGGGGATCGTCACCACGGACTCCGCGCGGGAGCACGGGCTGCACGAGTGGAAGCTCAGCGAGGACCGGACAGACTGAGGGCCGGCCCGGGATCGTTCCCGGACCGGCCCTCGGAGACCGCTCGTGCGAGCAGCGCGGATCAGCCCTGGACGCCGAGCTTCTCCAGGATGATCTGGCGCACGCGCCCGGCGTCCGCCTGACCGCGCGTGGCCTTCATGACGGGTCCGATCAGCGCGCCCACGGCCTGCACCTTGCCGCCCCTGATCTTCTCGACGACGTCCGGCGTCTGGGCCATGGCGTCGTCCACGGCGGTGCTCAGCGCGCCGTCGTCGGAGACCACCGCGAGGCCGCGGGCCTCGACGATCTCACCGGGGGTGCCCTCACCGTCGACGACGAAGCCCAGGACCTTCTTGGCGAGCTTGTCGTTGATCTTGCCGCCCTCGATGAGCTGGTTCAGCTCCACCACGTGCTCCGCGGTGACGGGAAGCTCCGCGATCTCGACCTCGCGCTGCTTGGCCAGGCGGGCGATCTCGCCCATCCACCACTTGCGGGCCGTCGCGGCGGAGGCGCCGGCGGCGATGGTCCGCTCGATCTCGTCCATCACGCCGGCGTTGACGACGTCGCGGAACTCCTCGTCCGAGTAGCCCCAGTCCGCCTTCAGGCGCTTGCGGCGCTCGGACGGCGGCTCCGGCAGGGTGGCGCGGATCTCCTCGATCCAGTCCGCGGTGGTGACCACCGGGACCAGGTCCGGCTCGGGGAAGTAGCGGTAGTCGTCCGCGTCCGACTTCGGGCGCCCGGCCGTGGTGGAGCGGGTGTCCTCGTGCCAGAAGCGGGTCTCCTGCGTGACCTTCTCCCCCGCGGCGAGCACGGCGGCGTGGCGCTGGATCTCGTAGCGCACGGTGCGCTCGACGGCGCGCAGCGAGTTCACGTTCTTGGTCTCCGAGCGCGTGCCGAACTGCGTGGCGCCCTTGGGCATGAGGGACACGTTCGCGTCGCAGCGCACGTTGCCGCGCTCCATGCGGGCGTCCGAGATGCCGAGGTTCTTCACGATCTCGCGGATGGCGGCCACGTAGGCGCGGGCCAGTTCCGGCGCCCGCTCCCCCGCACCCTCGATGGGCTTGGTGACGATCTCGATCAGGGGCACGCCCGCGCGGTTGTAGTCCACCAGGGAGTACTGCGCGTTCTGGATGCGCCCGGCGTCACCGCCCATGTGGGTCAGCTTCCCGGCGTCCTCCTCCATGTGGGCGCGCTCGATCTCCACGCGGAACTCGGTGCCGTCCTCCAGCTCCAGGTCCAGGTAGCCCTCGTACGCGATGGGCTCGTCGAACTGGGAGGTCTGGAAGTTCTTGGGCGTGTCCGGGTAGAAGTAGTTCTTCCGGGCGAAGTGGCACTTCTCGGCGATCGAGCAGTTCAGCGCGAGGCCCAGCTTGATCGCGGACTCCACGGCCTTGCCGTTGACCACGGGCAGCACCCCGGGCAGTCCCAGGGACACCGGGGTGCTGTTGGTGTTGGGCTCGTCCCCGAAGGTGTTGGGGGCGGCGTCGAACATCTTGGTCTTCGTGTTCAGCTCCACGTGCACCTCGAACCCCAGCACGGGGTCGAAGCGCTCGAGGGCTTCCTCGAAGGACAGCACGTCCTGGCTCATCACTTGCCTCCCTGCGCGGCGGTGGCCGCGAAATCACGAACGGTGCCGGCGACGTCGCCGCGGTGCTGCCACAGTGGGCCACCCCACTTCTCGGCGAGCAGCCGCTCCAGGCCCGCGCCGGCGCGGTAGACGCGGGCGTCCTCGCGGGCCGGGGCCATGAACTGGATGCCCACGGGCAGCCCGTCCTCGGGCGCCAGTCCACCGGGCAGCGAGAGCGCGGGGATCCCGGCCAGGTTGGTGGGGATCGTGGCGATGTCGTTGAGGTACATCTGCATGGGGTCCGCGGACTCGTCCACGCCGCCGATGTCGAACGCCGTGGTGGGCGCGGTGGGCGAGATCAGCACGTCGGCCTTGTCGAACGCCGCGGCGAAGTCGCGCTGCACCAGGGTGCGCACCTGCTGGGCCGAGCCGTAGTAGGCGTCGTAGTACCCGGCAGACAGCGCGTACGTGCCCAGGATGATGCGGCGCTTGACCTCGTCACCGAAGCCCGCGGCACGCGAGGCTCCCATGACCTTCTCGATGGTGGGCGTGCCCTCGGGCGTGACGCGCAGACCGAAGCGGACGCCGTCGTACTTGGCGAGGTTGGAGGAGACCTCCGAGGACATGATCAGGTAGTAGGCACCCAGCGCGTACTCGAAGTTGGGGGTCTCCACCTCCACGATCTCCGCACCGGCCTGGCGCAGCAGCTCCAGGGACTCCTCGAAGCGCTGCTGCACGCCGGCCTGGAAGCCGTCTCCGGTGAGCTGCTTGACCACGCCTACGCGCAGGCCCTTGAGCCCGCCGTCCGCGGCACCGGCACGCGCGGCCTGCGCGTAGCCGCCCACCGGACCCGGCAGGGAGGTGGAGTCCGCGGGGTCGTGGCCGCCCACGACCTCGTGGAGCAGTGCGGCGTCGAGCACGGTGCGCGAGCACGGGCCCACCTGGTCCAGCGAGGACGCCATGGCAATCACGCCGTAGCGGGAGACCGAGCCGTACGTGGGCTTCACGCCCACGGTGCCGGTCACGGCGGCGGGCTGGCGGATGGAACCGCCGGTGTCCGTGCCGAGGGCCAGCGGGGCCTGGAACGCGGAGACCGCCGCGGCGGAACCGCCACCGGAGCCGCCGGGGATCTTGGTGAGGTCCCACGGGTTGCGGGTGGGGCCGAACGCGGAGTGCTCCGTGGAGGAGCCCATGGCGAACTCGTCCAGGTTGGTCTTGCCGAGGATCGGCATCCGCGCGGCGCGCAGTTTGCGGGTGACGGTGCCGTCGTACGGGCTCATGAAGCCCTCGAGCATGCGGGATGCCGCCGTGGTGGGCTGGCCCTTCGTGACGATGAGGTCCTTCACGGCCACGGGCACGCCGGCGAGCTCCGGAAGCTCCTCACCGTTGGCGCGGGCCTCGTCCACCTCGCGGGCCACGCGCAGCGCCTCCTCCGTGTTGCGGTGCAAGAAGGCGTTGAGGCCGTCCGTGCCGCGGGAGCGGTCCTGCGCGTCCAGCGCGGTGCCGTCCGTGGCCTCGATCTGGTCCAGGTGCGCCTGCACGGCGTCCACCGAGGTGACCTCGCCGGAGGCCAGCTTCGACGCGAGCTCAGCGGCGGAGAGTTCGATGATCGACTCGCTCATGCTCACTCACCGTCCAGGATCGCGGGAACACGGAACTTGCCGTCCTGGCTGTCCGGGGCGTTCAGGAGGGCCTCCTCCTGGGTGAGCGTCTCGCCCACGACGTCATCGCGGAAGACGTTCTGCAACGGCAGCGGGTGGCTCGTGGCGGGGACGTCGGGTCCGGCTGCCTCGCTGACGGAGGCCACGGACGAGACGATCAGTTCGAGTTCCCCGGCCACCCGGGCCAGTTCCTCGTCCGTCATCTCGATCCGCGCCAGCTCCGCCAGGTGGGCCACCTGTTCGCGGTTGATCGCAGACATGCATGCTCCTGGTATTGACTGAAGTGGTTCCGATCCAGTCTAGCGAGCGCCTACCCTGGACTCATCACACCCGTTGCCGCTCCACCGTTCTAAGGGGTCCTCCTTCGTGGCTCAGTCCTCCGCTCGTCCTTCCCGACGCCGCTCCACGCCCGCCCGGGGCACGTCCCGGATGACCAAGGCGGAGGCCGCCCGCGCCCGCGCGGACCACGACAACGCCTGGCGGCAGTGGATCTCCGACTCCGCCGTGGAGACCGTGGACACCGCGCTGAGCCACGTGCAGGCCGTGGTGGAGGAGCAGGTGGCCGCGTACGGCACCTTCCCCGCGTTCCTCGTGACCGGCGGCAAGGACGGCGAGTTCGAGCTGAACTCCGTGGACCCGCAGGAGGCCGCCGGGATGCGTCCGGAGCAGGTCCTCGACTCGCTGCGCGCGATCGCCCGGGAGAAGGCCCCCGGCATCCTCGTGGGCGCCCTCGCCTACCCCGCCACCCTGCCCGACCGCTCCGGGGCCACCGCGGTGATCGCCGAGGTCGAGCACCGTGAACGGCTGAGCCTCGAAGTGGTCCAGGAGTACAAGGTCGTCGAGGCCAAGGGACGCACGTTCGTGAACTTCGAGGACCCGCACACCGACCGGGCGGACGCCTGGCTCTTCGGCGTGCGCGACTGATCCCGGCGCGCGGCACCGCGCCGCGCGCCGTCGGGCCCGGGGACGACCCCGGACCGTTCGACATCCCGGGGACGGCCCCACCCGCGAGGGGGCCCACCGGCTCCCGCACCGACCGGGACCGAGGTCCCGAGGAACCAGGTGACCCGAGATGACCACCGCCCTGCGCCGTGTCCTGACACCCCTGACAACCGCCCGCGCCGCCGTGGGCTGGCTCGCCGTCCTCGCACTGTGGGCCGTCTCCGGGCTGCTGGCGCCACCCGTGCCAGCACTTCCGCTGCTGGCTGCCCTCGCCGTGATCGTGGGCGTGATCCTCTTCGCCTCGACCGGTGTGGTCCACCAGGCCGAGCAGCTCGCCCACCGGCTGGGCGATCCCTACGGGTCCCTCGTGCTGACCCTGTCGATCGTGATGATCGAGGTGGTGCTGATCTGCGCCGTCATGCTGGGCCCCGGTGAGCACGCCACGATCGCCCGCGACTCCGTCATGGCGGTGTCCATGATCATCCTCAACCTCGTCATCGGGCTCTGTCTGCTCGTGGGCGGGCTCGCGCACGGGGACCTGCGCCACCACCGCACGGGCGTCTCCACCTACCTGTCCCTGCTCGTGGTGCTGTGCACGCTCGCGTTCGGGCTGCCCGCGGCGCTCGGCACGGATGGCGCGTTCCGCCCCTGGCAGGTGATCCCGGTGGTCGTGGTGACCCTGGGCTGCTACGCCTTCTTCCTGTGGCGACAGACCGGCGCGCAGGCGGAGGACTTCACGGAGGTGGGCGGCGCCGCGCCGGTGCACTCCCCTGTTCCCGACGTCGGCGGCACCGTTCGAACCGGAGACGACGAAGCCGCGCCCCGCCCGCCGCTGGGCGAGGTCCTGCGCGCGCACCGCCCCGAGCTGTTCGGGCGCCTGGCGGTCCTCGTGGTGACCGTGCTGCCCGTGGTGCTGCTCTCCCACGACATGGCCGCGCTGCTCGACGATGGTCTCGGCCGGGCTGGCGCCCCGCCCGCCGTGGCCGGGGTGCTGATCGCGGGCATCGTGTTCCTGCCGGAGTCCCTGACGTCCCTGCGGGCCGCGCGCCACGGCGAGATCCAGCGCGTGAGCAACCTGTGCCACGGTGCACTGGTCTCGACCGTGGGCCTCACGATTCCCGCGGTGCTCGTGATCGGCATGCTCACGGGTCAGACCGTGGTGCTGGCGGAGAGCCCTGCAAACCTGCTGCTGCTCGGGGTCACGCTCGCGCTGTCCGCGGTCGCGTTCGCGGCTCCCCGCGTCACCGCCGTGCACGGAGTAGCTCACCTCGTGCTCTTCGCGGCCTACGGCATCGCGGTCTTCTCCTGACCCGGTGCTGACGGGCCCGAGCGCGGCGACGCGCGCGCACGCCGTCGTCCATGCCTGCCCTGACGGTGACGCCCGCACGCGGGGCGACACCGTCCTCGGCCGAGACCTCAACGGCGCGGCGAGAACCTGCCGTCCTTGTCGGCCGGCCGCCGGTTCAGAGGACGGCGGACGCCGTCGGCCCGGGGCTCACCAGGCCGGCAGCTCCGGCAGGGTCCCCTCGGACTCGACCCCGGAGGTCTCACCGCGGGCCAGCCACAGCAGCAGGCCCACGCGGTCGCCGGTGACGAGCTGGCCGCCGTCGCCGACCACCCACTCGTCGTGCTCGTCCGTGCGCAGCGTCATCCCCGGAGCCTTCTTGGCACGCATGGTCTTCACCGCGGCCTCCAGCGCGTTGAGCACGGACTCCGGTTCGGCCAGCGCGAGCGACCAGGAGGTGTCGAGGTCCCAGTGGTGCAGCACGATCTCCGTGATCCGCACCGCGGGCAGGGACACCGCCGGGGTGGGCTTGCCGTGCAGGTCCAGCTCCTCGACCGCGAGCTCCCCCTCCAGCCGTACGCACTGCTCGGCGAAGAAGCGCGCGCTGTCCTCGAACGCCCGGAGCAGCTCCTCACGGGCCAGCGCCGCGTACGACTCGATGTCCTGCGCGCGTGCCTGCGGCGAGTCGTAGGGCTGCCGGGCCTCGCCCGTGGTGGCCCAGTCCACGAGCCGCACGAGCGCCCGGCCGTTCGAGGCCAGGTGGGCGACCACGTAGGCGCGGTCCCACCCCTCGCACAGCGACGGCGCCGCCAGCTCCGCCTCCGAGAGGGAGTCCACCGTGGACAGGAAGCTCTCGGTCTCCCGCCGCAGCCGGGCGAGGTCTGTGCTCACGCGAGAAGAGTTCGTCATGGCCCCCACTGTAGTGAGCCCGCTGTGAGCCGCTGCACAGTAAGCCGCCCCACGACGATCCGCACCACGACGAAGGGCCCGGGACGGACACCGGTCACCTCCGGTTCCGTCCCGGGCCCTTCCCGACAACCTGTCCTCGCTCCCCGGCCACGGGCCTGGTCCCCTGCCCGCTGTCCCGCCAGGGGCTCGGCTGCTCAGGTGCTCAGGGCAGCGTCTCCGCCAGCTGCTGGCGCAGCTCCCGCCGTGCCCGCTGGGTCTGCGGATCCGGCACCGGCACCGCGGCGAGCAACCGCTTGGTGTACTCCTGCTCCGGGTGGCGCAGCACCGTCTCGCGCGAGCCCTGCTCCACGACGTGCCCGTGCTGCATCACCACGATGCGCCGGGCGAGCCGGTCGATCACCGCGAGGTCGTGGGTGACGAACAGGCACGCGAAGCCCATCTCCGCCTGCAGCTCCTCGAAGAGATCCAGCACCGTGGCCTGCACGGACACGTCCAGTGCGGAGGTCGGCTCGTCCGCCACGAGCAGCTTGGGCTTCAGGGACAGCGCACGGGCGATGCCCACGCGCTGCTTCTGGCCGCCGGAGAGCTCGTGCGGGTAGCGGTTGCGGTAGTTGCGCGGCAGCCGCACCTGGTCCAGCAGCTGCTCGATCCGGTGCTGCAGCTCCGCGCCCTTGGCCACCTTGGCCAGGAACATGGGCTCACCGATGGACTCGCCGATCGGCAGCCGCGGGTTCAGGGACGAGGACGGGTCCTGGAAGACCATGCCCACGTCCTTGCGCACCCGGTCCAGGGTGGAGCGCGAGGCGCCGTGGAGCTCGACGCCGTCAACCACCAGCGACCCCTCGACCACCGGCAGCAGCCCCACGGCGGCCCGCCCGATCGTCGTCTTGCCCGAACCGGACTCCCCCACCAGGCCCACGGTCTCACCCGAGGCCACCGTGAGGCTCACGCCCTCCACGGCGCGGAACGCCGGGTTGCGGCCCTGCTTGGGGTACTCGATCGCCACGTCCTTCAGCTGCAGGATGGGAGCCACCACGCGCTTGGCGAGGGTGTCCATGGAGGCGGCCTCGGCGGTGCTGCGGTCCACCACGATGGGCGCGGCCACCGAGCGTTCGAGCGCGGCCACCATGTCCACGGACTCGTCGCCCTCCGTGCCTTGACCCAGGTGGGGCACCGCCTCCAGCAGGGTGCGCGTGTAGGGGTGGCGGGGAGCCGAGAAGATCTGCTCGGCGCTGCCCTGCTCCACGATCACGCCCTTCTGCATGACCGCGATCTTGTCCGCGAGGTCCGCCACCACGCCCATGTCGTGCGTGATGAGGATGACTGCGGAGTCCAGCTGGTCCTTGAGGTTGCGGATCAGGTCCAGGATCTCCGCCTGCACGGTCACGTCCAGGGCCGTGGTGGGCTCGTCCGCGATCAGCAGCTTGGGGTCGCAGGAGAGGGACTGGGCGATCATCGCGCGCTGGCGCTGGCCGCCCGAGAGCTGGTGGGGGTACGAGCGGAACGCCTTCTCGGGGTCCGGCAGCTCCACCATGGTCAGCATCTGCCTGGCACGCTCCGCGGCCTCCGTGGGCGAGATGTCCCGGTGCAGGCGCAGGGTCTCCACGATCTGCTGCCCCACCGTGTAGACGGGGTTCAGCGCGGTCATGGGCTCCTGGAAGATCACGGCGATCTCCTCGCCGCGCACCCGGCGCAGGGCACTTCCCCGCAGTCCGATCAGCTCCTCGCCGCCGAGCTTCGCCGAACCACGCACCCGCGCGTTGGACGGCAGCAGCCCCAGCATGGACATCGAGCTCGCGGACTTGCCCGAGCCGGACTCGCCCACGATCGCGAGCACCTCGCCCGCGGCGACGTCGTAGTCCAGGTCGATCGCGGCCGGAACCCACTCGCGGTCCACGCCGAAGTCCACGCTCAGTCCGCGCACGCTCAGCACGGGCTCGCCTCGGGCCACCTTGGTGCGGGACCGGCCACGACGGGCGCCGGGCTCGGACCGCAGGGCACGGCGGCCCCGCTTCCTCGACCCGGCCGCGGCTCTGGCGTCCGTGGCGGTGCGGCCGTCGACAGCGGTCCCCGCCCCCGACGTCGCACCGGAACCGTTCGGCGCCGCGTACTGGCCCGCCTCCGGGCCCTGGGCGCTGCTGGTCCCAGCACCAGGAGTCCCGGCACCAGGGGTCCCGGCGTCTTGGCTCCCGGCACCATGGCTCCCGGCGTTCTGCGCCGCAACGTCACCCGTTGGCGAGGTGGCGACCCGGCCGTCTCCGGCCAGCGAGCCGTCCCACGGGGCGTTGTGCTCGGCGGCGGTCGGCTCCTGCGCCGGGACCGCATCCGGCGACTGGTGGGCTCCGTCGCGGGGATCGGGCGCGCCCTCGGGGACGCCGTGGGGCTGGTTCGAGGTGCTCATCGTCTGTGCTCCATCGTGTTGAGAACGTGGCGCGCGGGGCGGACGCGCGCGGAGTGCGGGGCACCGCAGTGCTGGACGGCCGCGGCACAGCAGAGGTGGGCTTCCAAGCCACGGAAGGACCCGTCGACCGGGGCACCGCGGTGCCGGAAAGCGGAGGGTCCGCGGTGCGGGGCCGCGAACTGCCTAGCATGGGGACCATGCCGACCAGCCACGAGACCGCCCCGGACCACGAGACCTTCCGTGCGGCGTCGGCCCCATGGCTCACGGGATTCCTGGTGCTGCTGGGTCTGGTGGTGGGAATCTCCGGCTGGGGCCGCACCCCGGCCCACCACGCGGCGGCCGTGCTGGGTGCCCTGACCCTCGCGGGGCTGGGCTACACCCTCTACTGGCGCCCCCGCCTGGAGGTCCACGAGCGGGAGGTGCGCCTGGTCAATCCCCTGCGCACCGTGTGCGTGCCGTGGGCGCGGATCGTGGACGTGAGCACCCGGTTCGCCGTGACCCTGGTGACCGACACCGGGAAGCACTCGAGCTTTGCGCTGCCCGCCGCGGGTGCCGGGTCGAGCTTCCGTGCGGGTCCCGACGCCGTGAACCGCAACCACCCGATCGCCCGCCCGGACGGCTCCGTGCGCGTGGGAGACCTGACCTCCACCGCGTCCGGCGCGGCGGCCCACCGGGTCCGCAGCGTGTGGCAGCGCAGGATCGAGACCGGCGAGCTCGATGTCTTCTCCGCTGACGGATCCGAGGACCCGGTGCGGGTGCGGCTCACGCCGGGACCGCTCACGACCACCCTGGTGCTGGGCGCTGCGAGCGCCGTGCTGTTCACGCTCTGAACCGGGGCGGGTCACCGGGTGCCCCCGCCGTCCGTGACGGGGGTGGCGGCGTCGCCGTCAGAGGAGGACGACGCCGTCGCCATCGTCGCGGGCACGGCGTCCCGGGCGTGCTCGTCGCGGCCGGAGCCGATCTCCCGGGCCCGCTTGGGGTTAAACTTGCGCTGGCGCGGGTCGAAGGCGTCCCGCAGACCGTCGCCGATGAAGTTGATGGTCAGCGCGATGGCGACGATGAACACACCGGGCCACCAGAACAGCCACGGCCGGGTCGCGAACGCGGTCTGGTTCTCGCTGATTAGCCGGCCCAGGGACCAGTCCGGTGCCTGGATGCCGAGGCCCAGGTAGGACAGCGCGGTCTCCAGCAGGATGGCCGAGGACATCAGCAGCGTGATGTTCACGGTGATGACACCCACGGTGTTCGGCAGGATGTGCTTGAAGATGATCCGTCCGCTCGAGGCACCCGCCAGACGGGCGGCGTCCACGAACTCGCGTTCGCGCAACGTCAGGAACTCGCCGCGCACCAGGCGGGCGAGCGGAGGCCACGAAGCGAGCCCGATCAGCAGGCCCAGCGCGATCACGGTGGCGAACGTCGGCAGCCCATGCGCGCGCACCCACGAGATGGCCAGACGGCCCAGCAGGGCCGCGAGGATCACCAGCGGGATGATGATGATCACATCGGTCAGGCGCATCAGGACGGCCTCGGTCCAGCCGCGGAAGTAGCCTGAGAGGCCACCGACCACGGTGCCCACGATCCCGGCCACGAGACCGACCACGATCATCACCACGAGCGAGTACTGCGTACCCTGCATGGCCATGGCGAACAGGTCACGACCCAGGTTGTCCTGGCCGAACGGGTGCTCACCGAGTCCCGGGGGCAGCAGCGACAGAGTGGGCCGTCCGCCGTCGATCACCGTTCCCGTGGCGTCCGGGCTCCACTTCCACCAGCCCGGGATCGGCCCGATGCCGAGCGAGGACACGGAGAGCACCACGATGAACAGCAGCACGACCAGGGAGACCACCGCGCCCGTGTTGCCGAAGAACCGCTGGCGCACCAGTTGGCCCTGGCTCTTGCCGCGGACGTCCTGCGGCTTCTCCCCCGCCTCGGGATTCTGGTCTACGGGCTGGGGGACGTCGATAGGTTGTGGCTGGCTCATGCTTTCACCCTCACGCGCGGATCGAGTACGGAGTACACCAGGTCCGCCACCAGGTTGAAGACCATGGCGACGATGCCGGTGACCAGGAAGACGCCCATCACGGGGTTGGGGTCCACGTTGCGCACGGACTGGACGAAGAGCTGGCCCATGCCGGTGAACGCGAAGACCGACTCCGTGATGATGGCACCGCCGATCAGCCCACCGATGTCGTAGGCCACGAGCGTGGCCAGCGGGATCAGCGCGTTGCGGAACGCGTGGCGCATGACCACCGTGCGCTCGGAGAGGCCCTTGGCGCGCGCAGTACGCACGTAGTCCTGGCCCATGATCTCGAGCATCGAGGCCCGCGAGTACCGGGAGTAGGAGGCCAGCGCGAGCAGCGTCAGACAGATGGTGGGCAGCAGCAGGTGGGTGAAGCGGTCCAGACCCATGGTCCAGAAGTCACCGGTGAGCCCCGGGGTGGCCGAGTTGGCCGTGGCGATCGGGCGGCCGCGGATGTGCCCCGAGTTCACGTAGCTCGGCCAGGACTGCATGAAACGGTCCAGCACGAGCAGCAGCGCCACGAAGAACCCGGTGACACCGGCCACCCGGGCGCCTTGGCCGCGGTCGTAGCCGCCGGCGAAGTACCCGATCCCGGCGCCCACCAGGACCATCACGACCGTCAGACCCAGCACGGTCCACACCCCGGCGCCCTTGAAGAGGGACTGCACCGGGAAGTACAGCACCAGGCCCACGAGCACAGTGCCGAGCGCGGCGTAGAGGGCGCGCCGGTTGCGCAGCCCCGCCATGAGCACCGTGGCGATCACGGCCACGAGGATCCCGGTCAGGGCGATCAGCGGGATGCCCAGGAACGGGTGGTTGAGCCAGTTGGTGGCCAGCACGAAGTAGACGACGCCGAAGGTCACCACAAAGCCGAGCACCCCCATCAGGATGCGGGTCCGCGGCCTGCCGAAGGAGACGAGGTACCAGATCACGCCCAGCACGAGCGATATCAGCAGGATCGAGCCCATGGACATGGCCGGGTTCTGCAGGAAGTCGTTGAACTGGATGGCCACGACCTCCTTGAGCAGCACCGCAAGCCAGAAGCTCGGCAGCGAGAAGCACAGGAAGGTCAGGAACGTGATGCCGTAGTCCAGCCCGGAGTACTGGCGCAGGGCGGAGACGATGCCCAGGGTGATGCCCACGACGATCGCGAGGATCGTCCCCACGGTCACGAGCATGATGGTCTGGCCCATGGCGAAGGAGAGCAGGCTCGTCACCTCCTGGCCCTCGCGGCTCACACCCAGGGAGCAGGTGTCCGCGAAGGGCACGAGGCACCCGGCGGCCCCGCCGAGCCATGTGAAATAGCGCAGCACGGGAGGGGTGTCCAGGTTCAGCGCCTCGACGCGAGCCGGGATCAGCTGCTGCGCGTTGGGGTTGCCGTAGAGGTCCCACAGAGGGTCACCGGACGCGGCCGTCATGAGGTACACGATGAAGGACGCGCCCAGCAGGATGAGCACGGCTGTGATGAGCCGTCTGAGGATGTAAGAAGTCATGTCGCTGCCTCGGAGGACGAGTGGTGGTCACGGCACTGCGCAGACGCGGGGATCCCGCGCCCACGCAGTGCTCGTGAAGGGGTTGACCCGGTCGTCGGGGCTCTGCCGCCCTACTTGCGGCTCCACTCGGAGACGTTCCAGAACACGCCGGTCTGGTTCGGCTGGTACTTGTCCACGCCGGCGATCTTGTCCGAGGTCGCCACGTAGCCCACGGACTGGAAGAGCGGGAGGCCGTAGGCGTCCTCGAAGGTGTGCTTGTCCACCTCAGCGATCTGGTCGTTGCGCGAGGACTCGTCCAGGTTGGCGCGGGCCTCGTCCACGAGCTTGTCCACGTCCGCGTTCGAGTACTTGTTGTAGTTGCCGCCGCCGCCGGTCTTGAAGATCTGCGAGAGCATCTCGGTGCCCACGCCCGGGGAGACCCAGCCGTACAGGGACGCGTCATAGTCGCCGTCGGAGAGCTTTTCGGACCAGTTCGGGTCGCCCAGGTCCTCGACCTTGAACCCGGCCTTCTCGGCAGACTCCTTGATCAGCTGGAAGGTGTCCACGCGCTGCGGATTGCCGTTGTTGTAGAGGATCCGCACCGTGGGCGTCTTGCCGTCGAGCAGCTTCTTGGCGCCGTCGATGTCCACGTCCCCGTAGAGCTTCTTGGCGTCGTTCTTCTCCACGGCCTTCGTGTAGGCATCGCCCTGGCTGGAAACGAACATCTGCGAGTTGAGCACCTCGGCGTCCTCCTTGACCGGCTTGACCAGCTGGTCGAGGATCTGCTGGCGCGGGATGGTCTTCAGGAACGCCTCGCGGGTCTCCTTGTCCTTGAAGGTGTCCGAGCCGAAGTTCAGGTCCACGTGGTCGTACGCGAGCTGGTCGCCCTGCTGCACGTTCACGTTCTCGATCTGCTTGACCTGGTCCATCGTGTCCTTGTTGACGTTGTTCGGCTGCATGATGTCCACTTCGCCGTTGCGCAGCGCCTGGATCTGAGCCGTGGCGTCGCCGATGGTGCGCAGGGTGATCTCGTCCAGCTTGCCCTGGTGCTCGCCCTTGTAGTTCTCGTTCTTCTTCAGCGTGACGGAGTTGTTCTCCACCACGGTGTCGATCGTGTACGGACCGTTGGCCACGAGGACGTCCTTGTCGTCCGGGGTGGACGTGAAGTTGAAGGAGGTGTCCCAGGCCTTGCCGATCTTCTCCAGCTCGGGCTGCTTCTGCGGGCTCTTGGAGTCCCCCTTCTTCTGGTTCTCCAGCACCTTGAGCAGCTCGTCCTCGGACATCCCGGCCTTCTTGGCCACCACGTGCGCGGGCATCAGGGAGTTTTCGTCGAAGGCGATCTCCCAGTCCGCGTTCTGCTTGCCCCACGTGACGGTCATGGTCTTGCCGTCCTCGGAGAACTTGGGCATCTCCGTGGAGCCCAGGATGTCCGTGGAGCCGGCGATCGAAAAGTAGTCCTTGCCGGTCTTGCCGTCCTCGCTGGAGTCGTTCGCGTAGCCGGAGAGCTCGCTCCACCACAGCATGAGGTCGGCCTTGTCGATCTTGTTGCCGTCCGACCACTGCGGGTCCTTGAGCGTGTACTCGACCGTCAGGGGGTCGTCCGAGGTCTTCTTGTACGTGCCGAAGCCCTCGTTGGGGTGGATCTTCTGCTCCGGGTCCACCGTGGTGAACCCTTCGCGGGTCATCTCCGCCACGTGGCCGTTGATGTCCAGGTTCGTCTTGGTGTAGCCGGGGTTCGCGCCCGAGAACTTGTTGGTCTCGGCAACGGTCACCACGCCACCCTCCTGGGCGCTGGCGCTGCTGTCACCGCCTCCGTTGTCGTCCCCGCCGCCCACGTTCGCGCAGCCGGCGAGCGTCAGCGCCGCGATGGCGGCCACGGAAACGGCGGCCTTGCCCTTGAAGGTGTGGTTACCCATGTCGGTTCCTCCCGATGTGGTGTGCATGGAGTGTGCGTTGCACCTCCGGTGGGGTGTTACCCCGAGCCGTGGCCGGCGTCACCGTGGATTGCGGTGCGTCTCACAATGAACGACAGGTTACCCGCGAATAACCCGATTCGGGACAAAATGCCAGCGTGTCGCGGGCGTGTCGGCACCCCGCGCGTGTCGTGCGCCCAGCATCGGGCTCGCCACCGCCGGGGGCCCCTGGCCTACCCTTGTGCCACCAGCACGTCACCACCAGGGAGGCCCCCAGTGAGCAACACACCGCACGACCGCACCGCCCCCGCACCCCCGCCGGACGACGTCGCCGCGGCGCCGCATTCCCGCCCCGCCCGCACCACCGCGGACGATCCCCTGGAGACGGCGTCCCCGGTCCACCCCGACGGTGCGGCACCCCGAGGGAGCCGAGCCGACGCCGGGGGCACCCACGGGGTGGGAGCCGGGCGGGCGTCGTCGTCGCGCGCGGACGAGACCGTGGTGGCGAGCCGCGGCACGGCCGTTCCGGAGACCACCGGGCGCGGGGCGGAGCGCGCAGGCCGCACCGGAGAGCAGACGGCCCCCGTGGACCCCGCTCTGGACAAGCCCGTGAAGCGCGGGATCTCCGGCACGGTGTGGGCGGCCCTGATCCTGGGCGTGGTGGTGCTGGTCCTGCTGCTCGTGTTCATCATCCAGAACAACGTGAGCACCCGCTTCGAGTACATGGCGTGGGAGTTCAGTCTCCCGCTGGGCGTGGCCATGCTGTTCTCCGCGATCGCGGGTGCGCTGATCATGGCGCTCGTGGGATCGGTGCGGATCTTCACGCTGGGCCACCGCATGCGCAAGCTCGAGAAGGAGCGCGAGCGCATCCGCGCGGCCATGACCGACTGATTCCCCGCTCCCCCGGGCCGACGACGGCGCGCGGCCACCTCTCGCGGGGTTGGGCTGACCCCGTTTGGTAGGTCCGGTGGTTGTGTGAGTCGTCCTGTTGCCCGGGGGTCCGGGCAGTGAGACTGGTCAGATCATGACGAACAGCAGGAAGCGTCACACCTCGGAGCAGGTCGTCC
>NZ_RBMB01000040.1:0-21265 GCF_003989485.1 Kocuria sp. HSID17590
GCTGCGCGACGTCGCCCGCGGGGCCTCCCTGCGCTCCGTCCGCGTGGCCGACGCCCTGCGGCGGCTGCTGCCCTGGCCCGAGGCGGCGCGCTTCGACGAGCTCGCGCCCCCGCGTCTGCCCGTACCCAGCGGGAACACCGCGCGCATCGACTATCCGCCGACCTTCTCTGCCGAGGAGCCCGCCCAGCCCCCGGTGGTGTCCGTGAAGCTGCAGGAGTGCTTCGGCTGGGCCGAGACCCCGCGGGTCGTGGACGGGCGCGTGCCCGTGCAGTTCCACCTGCTCTCCCCGGGCCGGCACACGCTCGCGATCACCGAGGACCTCGCGTCCTTCTGGTCCGGGCCGTACGCCCAGGTCCGCGCGGACATGCGCGGGCGCTACCCCAAGCACCCCTGGCCGGAGGACCCCTGGAACGCGGTGGCCACCGCGAAGACCTCGCGCGCCCTGCGCCGGGACGGGTGACGACGGCGGGCGTTTGAGTTCGTCGTGTGACCTGCGTTACCGTGGGCTCACCGCTACTGCCCGAGCGCGTCACCGTGCGCGCGACGACTCCACCCGCCCACCCGGTGACATCCACCCGACGGCGTGGGGACGTGGGGCACCACGACTGGCGGCCGAACCCGCGCCAACCGTTCCAAACCCACGGCTGGCCCGGCGTGCAGGCCGACCCGCGCCACCCCGTCCCGCACGCTCGGACCGGCAGCTCCGACGCCGCGCGGCACTCCCGGAGGATCCCTCCTGGGAAGCCGCACCGCGTCCGCCGCGAGAGCGCACGAGGACTGCGGGGGCGTGTCCGTTCTCAGACACAGATCGCGAAGTGACACCATGACCACCACGTTTGCCGACACCGAAGCCGACACCATGACCATCGACCCGTCCGAGATGCCCGCCGTGGGGCCGGAGCTCGCCCGTTCGTGGCTGCTCGTCAACGGCTCCCACACCGCCCGCTTCGACGCCGCCGCGCAGAGCGCCGCGGACGCCGTGGTCCTGGACGTGGAGGACTCCGTGGCCCCCGCGGACAAGGCGCAGGCCCGGGAGAACGTCATCCAGTGGCTCGGTCGACGCGGCGAGAACGGCCAGTACAACCGCGCGTGGGTGCGCATCAACGGATTCGGCACCGCGTGGTGGGAGGACGACCTGCGCGCACTGCGGGACGTCCCCGGCCTGGACGGCGTGATGCTCGCGATGACGGAGTCCCCCGAGCACGTGACCCGCACCGCGGAGATGCTGCGCGGCACGCGCATCGTGGCCCTCGTGGAGACCGCCCGCGGCGTGCAGAACCTGCAGGACATCGCTACCGCCCGCTCCACCTACCGCCTGGCGTTCGGCATCGGCGACTACCGGCGTGACACCGGTTTCGGCGAGAACCCCATGGCGCTGGCCTACACGCGTTCGCAGTTCACCATCGCGTCCCGCGCGGCCAACCTGCCCGGACCCATCGACGGCCCCGCCGTGGGTGCGCTGGGCGCCAAGCTCGCGGAGGCCACCGGCGTGACCGACGAGTTCGGCATGACCGGCAAGCTGTGCCTGATGCCCGAGCAGACCACCACCGTGAACGAGGGCCTCTCGCCCTCCCTGAGCGAGCTGTCCTGGGCCACCGAGTTCCTGCAGGAGTTCGAGGCCGAGGGCGGGCAGATCCGCAACGGCTCCGACCTGCCGCGCCTGGCCCGCGCCCGCAAGGTGCTCGGCCTGGCCACCGCGTTCGGCATGCGCCTGCCCGAGGGCTACGACATGCACTTCGAGGCCCCCACGGACACCTACCACTGCTGAGCCAGGGCTAGGAATACGACGACGCCGCGCCGGGCTCCCGGCGCGGCGTCGTCGTTCCCGTCCGTCCCACCCGGCCCACGCCGGATCCGCGCAACTCGCGGGCCCGGCGTGGGCCGCGTCATTGCCGTAACCCGGCGGGGCGGAGGAAAATACGTGGTGGGAGCGCGCTGCGCACCACCCCCGAGGATGGGGTCGGGGCCGGCAGCTTCCGCCAACTGCGGCGGCCCGGGGTGGAACCCGCGGGCCGGTGCAGGTCGCCGGAACCGAACGGAGATGACACCCGTGAACGCATCGATCGAAACCACTGTCCGTCGCACGAAGATCGGCGTCGTGGGGGCGGGGTCCGTGGGGACCTCGCTGGCCTACGCCGCCATGATCCGGGGCGTGTCCACGGACATCGCCCTCTACGACCTGCAGACCGCGAAGGTCGAGGCGGAGGCCCTGGACCTCTCCCACGGGCAGATGTTCACCCCGGGTGTGCGGGTGGAGGGCTCGGACGACGTCGCCGTGCTCAAGGACTCGGACATCATCCTCGTGACCGCCGGCGCCAAGCAGAAGCCGGGTCAGACCCGCCTGGACCTGGCCGGTGCGAACACCGCGATCCTCAAGTCCCTCATGCCGCAGCTGGTCGAGCAGGCCCCGCAGGCCGTGTACGTTCTCGTGACCAACCCGTGCGACGTGCTCACGGTGGTGGCCCAGCGCATCACGGGCCTGCCGTACCAGCGCGTGCTCAGCTCCGGAACCGTGCTGGACACCTCCCGGCTGCGCTGGCTGATCGGCAGCGAGGCGCAGGTGAACACGAGCAGCGTGCACGCCTACATCATCGGCGAGCACGGTGACACGGAGTTCCCGGTGTGGTCATCCGCGACCATCGGACAGGTGCCCCTGCGGGAGTGGGAGGTGGACGGGCGCCGTCCCTTCACGGAAGAGCGCCTCGAGGGGCTGCGCGAGGAGGTGGTCAACGCCGCCTACCGCGTGATCCAGGGCAAGGGCGCCACCAACTACGCGATCGGCCTCTCGGGCGCGCGGATCGCCGAGGCCGTGCTGAAGGACCAGCACGCCGTGATGAGCGTGTCCACGGTGCTCGAGGACTACCGGGGCATCAGCGGCGTGGCGCTGTCCGTGCCTTCCGTGGTGGGCGGCACCGGCGTGGGCCAGCGGCTGCAGATCCCCATGGGCGAGCGCGAGGAGCAGCAGCTGCACGCCTCCGCGGACGCGATGCGCAAGACGCTCAGCGACCTCGGCTTCTGAGCCGCGGCCGACAGACCGCTGACAGACGACGATCCCCGCACCTTCCGGTTGGAGGGTGCGGGGATCGTTCGTTGCCGACGACGCCGCCGCCGCGGGGCCTGTGCCGTGACCCGTCACCGCCCGCACGGGGCGGCCGGGGTCAGCCGACGGCGCTCAGTACGCGGTGCTCAGCTCGCAGTACCTAGCGCGCGGTGCTCGGCTGACTCGCACGCGGCCCGCCGCGCGCGGCAGGCCGGGCGGCAAGCCGCTCGCCGCGCTCAGAGCGTGCCGGCGGGGGCGTCACCGGCGGCTGCGGCCTGCGCGGCCGCGGCGGGATCCGCCTGCTCCGGGTGGTGCACGAGGCGCAGGGTCTCGTCGAACTCGCGCTCGATCTCGGGGTTCCCGCGGTGGGTCAGCAGGGACACCACGATGCCCACGAGCCCGCCCAGGACGAAGCCGGGGACGATCTCGTAGAGGTCGCTCCACGGGGTGTACTGCCACGTGAAGACCACGATGGCGCCCACCGCCATGGCGCTGATGGCACCGGCGTTGGTGAGCTTGCGCCAGAACAGGCTCATGAGCACCACGGGGCCGAAGGCGGCGCCGAAGCCCGCCCACGCGAAGCTCACGAGGTCCAGGATGGTGGAGTTCTGCTGCCACGCGAGGCCCGCGGCCACCACGGCCACGAGCAGCACGCCGCCGCGGCCCAGCCACACCTGGGTCTTGGGGTCCGGGGTGCGCTTGACGGCCAGGTTGTAGAGGTCCTCCACCAGGGCGGAGGAGGAGACGATCAGCTGCGAGGAGATCGTGGACATGATCGCCGCCAGCACGGCCGCGAGCACCAGGCCCGCGATCAGGGGGTGGAAGAGCACCTGGGACATGTCCAGGAAGATGGCCTCGGGGTCCGTGGGCTCCTCGCCCGGACGGTTGCCGTAGTAGGCCAGGCCCACCAGTGCCGTGCCCACGGCACCCAGCACGGTGAGCAGCATCCAGGTGATGCCGATGCGGCGCCCGGGCTTGGCGTCCGCCGGGGTGCGCATGGCCATGAAGCGCACGATGATGTGCGGCTGGCCGAAGTAGCCCAGGCCCCACGCCACCGCGGAGATGACGCCGATCACGGTGCCGCCGGCCACCAGGGACAGCGCGTCCGGGTTCACGTTCTGCACGCGGCGGACCATCTCACCGGGCCCACCCACCAGGAAGACCCCCACCACGGGGACCATGATGAGCGCGGCGAGCATCAGCAGGCCCTGGAAGAGGTCCGTGTAGGACGCACCCAGGAAGCCGCCGAAGAACGTGTAGAGCACGGTCACGCCGGCCACCAGCAGCATGCCGGTGAGGTAGCTCGTGCCGAAGGAGGACTGGAAGAACACGCCACCGGCCACCATGCCGGAGGACACGTAGAACGTGAAGAACGCCAGGATGATCAGCCCGGAGACCACGCGCAGGATCCGGTTGTTGCCCTTCAGACGGTTGTCCAGGAAGGAGGGGATGGTGATGGAGTTGTGGGAGACCTCCGTGTAGGCGCGCAGCCGCGGGGCCACGATCTTCCAGTTCACCCAGGCGCCCACGGTGAGGCCGATGGCCATCCACGCACCCACGAGTCCGGACACGTAGACCGCGCCGGGCAGGCCCATGAGCAGCCACCCGGACATGTCCGAGGCACCGGCGGACAGGGCCGCCACCCCGGGTTTGAGGTTGCGACCACCCAGCATGTAGTCGTCGAGGTCCTTCGTCTTGCTGTTGGCCCAGAGGCCGATGCAGATCATGACGACGAAGTACGCCAGGATCGCAATGAGTTGGTACGCCTGATCGGACATGCACGTGCCTTCCGGTACGAGGTCGGTGGATTGCGCCCACTGTAGCGGGGGTCCGAGGGGGCGTCGGTTCCGTGACGTGAAGCGGATCACAAGAGTACTCCGTGCCGGGGCCGTTCACCTCGCCGCCCGGGGCGGGGCAGGCCGAGGGGCGGGTGCGGACGCAGGGACGGGTGCGGGTGCGGGGACGGGCGCCCGGGCGCGCCAGCACGCGGCGGCGGGTCAGCCCTCGGGGTCGACCGCGCCAGGCAGCCCCGGCCAGGGCTTGAACACGGCGGGCTCCCGCGGCCACGCCGAGGGGTCCCAGTGCTCCAGCACGTCCGCGGTGCTGCGCACGGGGTGCTCGATCCCCAGCGAGGAGCCGAGCCACTCCAGAACGTCCTGCGCCGAGTAGCCCAGCTCCCGCAGCTCGCGCAGGGTCACCGCGCCGTCGCGCTTGGCCAGGCGCTGCCCGCTGGGTCCGAGCACGAGCGGCACATGCGCGTAGGACGGCGCCGGGTGGCCCAGCAGGGAGGCGAGGTACGCCTGGCGCGGCGCGGAGGGGAGCAGGTCGTCGCCGCGCACCACCTGGTCCACGCCCTGCTCGGCGTCGTCCACCACCACGGCGAGGTTGTAGGCGGGGGTGCCGTCGTTGCGCACGAGCACCATGTCGTCCACCGCCCCGGTGAACGGCCCGGCCAGCTCGTCCCGCACCGTGAACTCGGTGACGTCCGCGCGCAGCCGGAGGGCGGGAGGTCGCTGGGCACGACGGCGCTCGCGCTGCGCCGCGCTCAGCTCGCGGCACGTGCCGGGGTAGGCCCCCGGGATGCCGTGCGGTGCGGAGGCCGCCGCGTGGATCTCCCGGCGCGTGCAGTAGCACTCGTAGGTGAGTCCGGCGTCCGTCAGGGTGCGGACGCGGTCCAGGAGCTGCGGGATGCGCTCGGACTGCAGTGCCACGGGGCCATCCCAGTCCAGGCCGAGCTCCCGCAGGTCCGCCACGTTGCGCTCCGCGGCACCCTTCTTCACCCGGTCCAGGTCCTCCACGCGAAGCAGGAACCGGTGGCCGGTGGTCCGCGCGAAACCCCACGCGGCCAGGGCCGTGCGCAGGTTGCCGAGGTGCAGGTCCCCGGAGGGGGACGGGGCGAAACGCCCGGCCGGACTCAGGGTGTTCTCTGGCGTGGGGACGGACACGCGGCACACAGTAGCACCGGGGTGCGGGCCCGGGCTGCCCCTCCCACCTGCGCCTGCGATGCGGGGAGCCCGGTGCCCAGCCGATAGAGTGGCTCCATGGCACGCACCCAGGAGCTGCGCCGCAGCGTCTACGTGATCGGCACCGAGAACTGGAGACTGAACTCCGGTCTGGTGGTCGGCACTCAGCGCGCCCTGGTGATCGACACGGGTGCCGGGCCGCGGCAGGGGCGGGAGATCCTGGCCGCCGTGCGGGACATCACCGCGCTGCCGCTGACCGTGGTCAACACCCACGCCCACTACGACCACTACATGGGCAACGCCGTGTTCGCGCGCGCCGGGGCCACGGAGTTCTGGGCCCACAAGGCGTGCTCGACCGCCATGGGCGAGGTGGGCGAGTTCCAGCGCAGCATCGTGAGCACGCAGGAGCCGGAGATGGGCGAGGGCTCCGGGATCGACACCCAGCTCGTGCTGCCCACCAACACGCTTCCCGGCAACGGCCGCAGGCCCTCTCTCACGCGCATCGACCTGGGCGAGCGCCCGGTCACCCTGTTCTTCCTGGGCCCGGGCCACACGGACAACGACGTCTGCGTGGGCGTGGACGACGTCGTCTTCTGCGGTGATCTCGTGGAGGAGGGGGCGGACCCCAACTTCGAGGACGCCTACCCGCAGCGCTGGGTGGAGTCCCTGCGCGCGCTGGCCACCCTGGAGCGCTACACCGCCTTCGTACCGGGCCACGGCACGCCGGTGACCGCGAACTTCGTGGCCCAGCAGGCGGACACCATGGAGCTGGCGGTGCGCCGCGCCCAGGACGTCCTGGACTCCGGCGAGGGCCCCTCCAGCGCGGCGATGTACCGCCTGCCCTACCAGGCCGGTGTGGCCCGCGTGTTCCTGGACCGGCTGGCGCTCATCGAAGCGGAGACCGGAGCCGCGCAGCCACCGCAGCCCACCCCAGAGCTGCCGCCGCAGCAATTCCCAGGTACCCCGCCAGCAGGGTGATGCGCCCGGCGAGCGTCCCGGCCACGGTCGGGTAGGGCCACCACACGGCCGCCGCGAGCAGGACCGCAGTGAGCACCACCAGGATCAACGCCGTGGCCGTGCGCGGACGGGCCGGGAACCACGGGCTGCCGTCCTCCGCCTCGCGGCTCGGTGACTGCCGGTCCCACGACGCCGCCCGCTGGCCGCCGCCGTTCGACGCGGCGTGACTCTGCGCGGCGTCGTTCCACTCCCCGCTGTTTCGTGTGCCACCGCGCGGATCTTCGCGCCCTGACGACGACGCCCACTCGCGCTCCTCCGCCTGCCGTTCGTGGGCGGGTGGCACGTAGGCGCTGTCCCCGCGGTCCTCGCGCCACGAGAGGCGGCGGCGTCGGCGGGAGCGGTCCTCCCGGTAGCGGCGCAGACCGGCACCCGCGGAACCGCGGCGGTTCCGCCCGGTGCGCGCGAGCGCGAAGCCGATCAGCCGCTCCGCGAGCGCCGCCACGAGACCCCACCCGGCCACCACGAGCAGGGCGGCGGCAGCGTCCGAGGGGCGGTGCCAGCCGTTGACCACGGTGAGCATGCCCACGACCGCCGCGAGGAAGGCCCCCCAGCGTCCCGCGCGGGCTCGGCGGTGCGGGGGCGCGACCAGCAGCAGCGCCATGAGGAAGGACGCCGCGGCGGTGGTGTGCCCCGAGGGGAACGAGTTGGACGCGATCTGCTGGATGCCCAGGTCCGGCTTGTCCAGCACGCCGTGCTTGAGGAACTGGGTGGTCACGTTCGCCGCGATCACCGCACCGGCCGCGCACAGCGCGGCCGTCCAGCGGCGGTAGCGCACCGCCCACACGAGCGCCAGGACGCCCGCGAGCAGTGCGACGACCTCCGGGGCGTACTGGGCGAGCACGAGCACCGGGCGCGGGAAGTACGCGTTGCGGTCCGCCTTCGCCTGCGCGAGGGCCACCTCGTCCAGGGCCTGTCCCGTGACGGTCTGCAGCCCGGCGTGGGCGACGACCAGCACCAGGCCCCACAGCAGCGCGAGCACCACCAGGGTGCCCACCACGGAGCGCGCCCGCACACGACGGGGTGCTCCGGGGCCCGGTGCACCGGGGGCGGGGTACGAGGCGTGGGGGCCAGAGGGGAAGGACGCGTAGGACACGGAAGGACTACCTCACCGGACTGAGAGGGGGACGGCACGGGCGGCCCGCCCTGCAGTGCGGTGGGCCGGACACCATGGTGGCACGTTCCGCTATGCCGGGGCTGTGAGGTGGAACGGCGGTCACGCCCGCCACCCCGCGCGGGGGTGACGGGCGTGCGAGGGGGCGGGAGCGGCGTCGTCGTGACCCGGTCGGTGGCCCGGCCCGTGGCCCAGTCCGTGACTCAGCGGCGGGTGCGCGTGAACGCGGAGACCCCCGTGATCGCCCGGCCCACGATGAGCGCCTGGACGGAGTCGGTGCCCTCGTAGGTGGAGACCACCTCCATGTCCGTGAGGTGGCGGCCGATGTGGTTCTCGAGCAGCAGGCCGTTGCCGCCGAGCATGTCCCGGGCGGTGCGGCACATCTCCAGGGCCTTGCGGGAGGTGGTCATCTTCACCAGGGAGGCCATGGCGTCCGTGAACTGGTCCGTCTCCTGCAGGTGTGCCATGCGCGTGCACAGCAGCTGCATGGAGGTCAGGTCCGAGAGCATCGTGGCCAGCCGCTCCTGCACCAGCTGGTAGTTGGCGATGGGCAGGCCGAACTGCTCGCGCTCCAGGGCGTAGTTCGCCGCGATCTCGAACGCCGCCATGCCGTGGCCCACGGCCTCCCAGGACGCACCGCCGCGGGTGGCCTTGAGGACCTTGTTGACGTCCTTGAAGCTGGCGCAGTTCTCCAGGCGGTTCTCGTCCGGGATCCGCAGGTCCTCGATCACGATGTCCGCCTGGTTGATGGCGCGCTTGCCCACCTTGCCCTCGATCACCGTGGGCTCGTAGCCCTGCGGGTAGCTGCCGTCCCGCTGCTTCTCCACGACGAAGCACTTGACCTGCCCGTCCGCCTCGTCGCGCGCGTAGAGCACGGTCACGTCCGCAGCGTGGCCGTTGCCGATCCAGCGCTTGTGGCCGTTGAGCACCCAGTGGTCACCGTCGCGGCGGGCGGAGGTCTCCAGGGAGACCGAGTCCGAGCCGTGGTTCGGCTCCGTCAGCGCGAACGCCCCGGTTTTCTCCACCGTGGCCATGGCCGGAAGCCAGCGCTGACGCTGCTCCTCGTTGCCGAGCATGTAGATGCTGCCCATGCACAGGTTGGAGTGCACGCCGAAGAACGTGTTCACGGAGCCGTCGACCCGGCCCATCTCCCGGGCCACCAGACCGGCCGCCTGGCGGGAGAGCCCCGGGCAGCCGTAGCCCTCGATGAACGTTCCCACGATGCCCAGCTCCGCGAGCCCGGCGAACACCGGCTCGGGGTGCTCGCCGCGCTCCCAGTACTCGTTGATCACGGGCAGGATGCGCTCGCGGCCGAACGCGCGGACGCGGTCCCGCAGGGCGGTCTCCTCCGCGGAGAGGTCCTGGTCCAGGAGGAAGAAGTCGGGGTTCTCGAGCAGCTCGCTCATGACGGGTCCTTTCGTTGGGCACGAAGCCACTGCTTGACGTCCTCGGTGTCCGCACCGAGGGCGGGCGGGGCCTTCTCGTAGGTCACGGGGGTGCGGCTGTAGCTGACCGGGTTCTTGATGAGCGGCACCGTGTTGTCCCCCCGGCCCACCTGCACGACCGGGTCGAGGCCGAGCGACGCCGCGTACTGCACGCCCTCCGGGATGCTGAGGATCGGTGCGCACGGCACGCCGGCGGCCTGCAGCCTGCTCGCCCAGATCTCGGCGGTCTCGGTGGACAGCGCGCCGTTGAGCAGCACCCGCAGCTCCTCCCGGTTGTTGTTCCGGTTCTCCACGCTGTCGAAGCGGGGGTCCCGGATGAGGTCGGGCATTCCCAGGACGGTGGAGAAGCGGATGAACTGGGAGTTGTTGGCCACCGTGATGATGAGTTCCTTGTCCGCGGTGGGGAACGGGCCGTACGGGAACAGGCTCGGGTGCTCGTTGCCGAGACGCTGGGGATCGTTGCCGCACGCCGCATAGCCCGTGGTCTGGTTGACCAGCCCGGACAGCGCCGCCGAGAGCAGGTCCAGCTCCACGTGCTGGCCCTTCCCGGAGATGTCGCGCTCGTGCAGGGCGCCGAGGACGGCCACGGCGGCGTGCAGGCCGGTGATGACGTCGAACAGGGCCACTCCGCCGCGCTGCGGGGGCCCGTCCGGGGAACCCGTCACGGACATGAAGCCGGAGACCCCCTGGACCAGCAGGTCGTAGCCGGGCAGGTGGCTGCCGCCCTTCGTGCCGAAACCGGTGATGCTCGCGTGCACCAGCTGCGGCCAGCGCTCGGCCACGGACTCGGCATCCAGACCGAACTGCGCCAGTCCACCGGGCTTGAAGTTCTCGATGAACACGTCCGCGGTGTCGATGATCTCGTACGCGGTCTCCAGGTCCTGCGGGTCCTTCAGGTCCAGCACGATGGAGTGCTTGTTGCGGTTCACGGAGAGGTAGTAGGTGCCGATCCCGTTGACGCTCGGCGGCTTGTACAGCCGGGTATCGTCTCCGTCCGGGCCCTCCACCTTGATCACCGTGGCGCCCATGTCCGCGAGCAGCATGGTGCAGTACGGCCCGGCGAGGATCCGGGAGAAGTCGGCGACGACGACGCCGCTGAGCGGGCCCGTGCCGGGGGAGGAGCTGGTCAGGGACATGCGGACTCCCTTGGAGGACGAGGATGTGTCTTGCACCACATAAGCACTGGCATTATGTTCTGTCCAATACAGAACGAGGCAGTCATTGATGCCCTGGAGACAACAGTGCCGGGATCGTGGGTCACGCTTCCGCTGGGCCGCGGCGACGTCGTGCGCCCGTGGCAGTGAGGTCACGACGGCTCGGCGGCGGCGACGTCGTGGCGGTCAGGCGGCGGCGCGGGCACGGGACGGACGCGGCGTCGCCAGCACCCGGCGACGCCGCCACCCGGCGCCGACCGGTGGCGTCGGCAACGTACGAGGAAAGGCGGGTCCACCATGGAGGTGCACGAGGCGAGGGCGTTCCTCGCGGTGGCGCAGGAGCTGCACTTCGGGCGGGCGGCGGCCCAGCTGCGGATCGCCCAGCCGCCGCTGAGCAGGCTCATCAAGAGCATCGAGAAGTCCCTGGGAACCGCGCTGTTCGAGCGCAGCACCCGCCAGGTCTCCCTGACCCCGGCCGGGGCGGCGCTCGTGGAGCCCGCGAAGGAGCTCGTGGCGGCGTCGGAGAACGCGCGAGCGGCCGTGGCGAAGTCGGTGACCGGTGAGACCGGGCGGGTGCGGCTGGGCTTCGCGGGCGCCTCGATCAACAGGACGGTGGGTGAGCTCGCGCGGCACGTGCGCTCGCACCGCCCCGGCATCCACCTGGAGCTGCACGGCTCGCAGTTCTCGCACCTGGCCATGCAGAAGGTGCTGGACGGCACGCTGGACCTCGCGATCGGGCGGTGGGACTTCATCCCGGCGGAGCTGCGCTCCAGCGTGCTGGGCTACGAGGAACTCATGGTGGTGCTGCCCGCGGACCACCCGCTGGCCGGGGAGCAGCGCGTGAGCATGGCGCAGCTCGCGGAGGAGTCCTGGGTGATCCTGCCCACCGGGCCCGGCGCGGCGCTGCAGAACCGGCTGACCTCCATGGCGATGGCGGCGGGCTTCATGCCCAGGATCGCCCAGGTGGCGCCGGACTCCTGGACCCTGCTGGTGCTGGTGGCGGCGCAGATCGGGTGCGCGCTGAGCCTGGACACCGTGCGGGACAACGTGTCCTCGGACGGCGTGGTATTCCTGCCCCTCGCGCAGGAGCAGAGACCGCTCGAGGTGCAGATCCTGTGGCGCGCAGCGGACCCCAATCCGGCGCTGCGGGCGGTCGTGCACATGGCGCAGAGCCTGTACGGCGGCCCCCGCCGCGCGCGTGCGGCGGGGGCCGCCGACCCCGGCGCGTGACGTCCCGCTCCGGGCGCGGAGTGCACGCCGCGGGGGGAGGGAGGGGCAGGGCACGGCGCCGCGCGGCGTCGTCGCCCGCCGCGCGTGGGCGGGTGCGTCCACGGCGCGGAGGAGCGCCCGGCGTCCTACTCGTAGTCGTACCAGCCCCTGCCGGACTTGCGACCGTACTCGCCGGCCTCGTACTTCTCCTTGATCGACTCTGCGGGCAGGGACGCGGGGTCACCCGTCTGCTCGTACTCGGCCAGGCGGATCAGGTAGACGACGTCGATGCCCACCATGTCCATGAGCTCGAACGGACCCATGGGGTGGTTCAGCGCGGTCTTCGCGGCGACGTCGATGTCCTCGTAGTCCGCCACGCCGTCCTCGTAGAGCTTCAGAGCCTCGGTGCGCAGCGCCCCGAGCAGGCGGTTGGCGACGAAGCCCGGGACCTCCTTCTTCAGCTGCACGGGCTCCTTGCCGATCGAGCGGGCGAGCGCCATGGCGGTCTCCACGGTCTCCGGGGATGTTGCCGGGTTGGGGACCACCTCCACGCACTTCATCACAAGCGCCGGGTTGAAGAAGTGCACGTTGCACACCTTCTCCGGGCGGTTCGTGGCGTCGGCCACGCGGGAGGAGACGATGTTCGAGGAGTTCGTGGCCAGGATGGTGTGCTCCGGGCACACCGCGTCCAGCTCCGCGAAGACCTGGCGCTTGATGGTCAGGTCCTCCACCGCGGCCTCGATCACGAAGTCGGCCTGAGCCGCGCACTCGTCCCGGTCCGTGGAGAAGGTCATCCGCTCGAACGCGGCGTCCACGTCCTCCCGGGTGCGGCGGCCCTTGCTGACGTCCCGGTCCATGCGGGAGTGCAGCTGCTCGGCCGCCCTGTCCACCGCCTCCTGGGCGATGTCCACGACGTCCGTGTCGTAGCCGGCCAGCGCGCACACCATGGCGATCTGCGACCCCATGGCGCCCGCACCGATCACGGTCACGTGCTTGATCTGCTGCAACGGGTTCTCGCTCACTTGTTCACGTCCTTCTGCGCCGCGCCCTGGAAGTCCGGGCTGCGCTTCTCCAGGAACGCGTTCGTCCCCTCCGCCTTCTCCGCGCTGCTGTAGAGCACGGACTGGGCCAGGCGCTCCAGCAGGATCCCGGTCTGGTGGTCCACGTCGAAGCCGTGGCGGACCACCGTCTTGGCGAGCTGGATGGCCAGCGGGCCCTTGGCCATGATGGCGTTCGCGGTCTCGCGCGCGGTGTCCAGCAGCTGCTCCGGCTCCACGACGTTCGTGACGAGGCCCATGGCCAGGGCATCGTCGGCCTTCACACGGCGCCCGGTGAGGATGATCTCGGTGGCGCGCCCCAGACCCACCAGCTTGGCGAGGCGCTGTGTTCCGCCGGCCGCCGGCATGATGCCGAGCCCCGTCTCCGGCAGGGCGAACTGCGCGTTCGTGGAGGCCACGCGGATGTCGCACGCCAGCGCCAGCTCGTGGCCGCCGCCGAACGCGTAGCCGTTCACTGCCGCGATTGTGGGCTTGGGGAACTGCTCCACCTTCTCGTACACGCCCTGCATGGTGGCCTTCAGGCCGTCCCGGGGCGTGCGCACGGCGAGCTCGTTGATGTCCGCGCCAGCCACGAACGCCTTGTCCCCGGCGCCCGTGAAGATCAGCACCTGGACCGCGTCGTCCGCGGCGAGCTCCTCGAGCGTGCGGGTGAGGGCCTGCAGCACGGTCGCGTTGATCGCGTTGCGCACCTCCGGGCGGTTGACGGTCACCAGGGCGATCCCGTCCGCCACCTCCACGGTGAGGACGTCGCTGGGGTCTGGGCTCATGGTGTGTGCTCCATTCGTGGTCTTGCGTTCTCCCGCGGTGTCTGGCGCGGGGCTGCTCGCTCCATTCATACCGCTCCGAGGGTGAACCACTCCACACGGCCGGGGGATTGATGCGCAACGGGTATGGATCGGTGGCGGGTGAGGCAACGGCGGGGGTGGTGCGGAGGGCGACGACGGCGGGCGGGCTGGGCGTGGTGCGACTGCAGAGGAGGCGCGGTGCGGGGGGCGACGACCGCGGGTGGACGGGCTGCGGCGTCAGGCACCTGCGCCCCTGCGATTCTGAGGTGTAGAACTGCCCGCCTGAGGTGCGGTTCTGCGGTCACCTCTACACCTCAGATGCCGCCTACCGGTGTGTCGGGGCCGCGGGTGGGGTCGCAGAGGCGGCGGCGGCAGCGGCGTCGTCGTCCGAGGCGCGGTCCCGCGGGTCGTGGGCGCCCTGGGGCACCCGGGTGATCTGTCCCGTCTCGGGGTCGACGACGGCGCGCGGCCGGTTCAGACGGGCCGCGACCGCCGCCGCGGCGACCATGGCGAGGCCGATCAGCGTCACCAGCGCACCCGGCAGGAACATCATGAAGCCGCCCACGGCGAGCACCACCCGCAGGGGAACGGGCAGCTGGCGTTCCACGAAGGTGAGCCACCCGCCCATGGCGGCCGCGATCGCGTAGACCGCCACGAGGCTGGAGAGGAACGCCAGCGCGATGTGCACCGGTTCGCCCTGGGCCACGAGTGCGGGGTTGAGGGCGAAGCCGAAGGGCACCACGTACTTCACCGCGCCGAGCTTCATGGCCGAGAAGCACGTGGCCATGGGAGAGGCCTTCGAGATCCCCGCCGCGGCGAACGCGGCGAGGCCCACGGGCGGGGTGATGTAGGAGACCGAGGCCCAGTAGATGACGAACAGGTGCGCGGCGATCGGGTCCACACCGAGCGCAGTGACGGCCGGGACCATCACGATGGCGAGGAAGACGTAGGCCGCGGAGATGGTCAGCCCCATGCCGAGCACGAAGCAGACTACGGCCCCGGCGATCAGGATCAGCACGACGTTGTCACCCACCAGGGCCACCAGGTCGCGGGAGAGGGACAGCGCCACGCCCGTGGCGGTCAGACCGCCCAGGATCAGGCCCACACCCGCGATGATGCCGACGATCTGGGCGAGCGTCTTGCCCACGTCCACGCCCATGTCCACCCACTGCCGGGGGCCGAAGGTCACGCTCGGCTTGACGAGTGCGATCAGCAGCAGGAGACCCACCACCCAGTACGGCACCTGCGCCTCGGAGTCCGTGGTGAACAGCAGCACCGTGAGCACCGCGAGCGCCCCCAGGTAGGGCCAGCCCTGTGCCAAGGCGTGGCGGGCGCGGGGCAGCAGGTCCTTGGGCGTGCCCCGCAGCCCGCGCTGGGCGGCGTAGCCGTCGATCTGCAGGAAGATGCCCAGGTAGTAGAGGATCGCGGGGATCGTGGCCGCCACCAGGATGGAGGTGTACGGCACGCCCACGAAGGACACCATGAGGAACGCGGCGGTTCCCATGATGGGCGGGGTGATGGAACCGCCGGAGGACGCGGTGGCCTCCACTGCGCCAGCCACCCGAGCGCTGAATCCGGAGCGCTTCATGGCCGGGATGGTCATGGGGCCCGTGGTGAGGACGTTGGAGACCGCCGAGCCGCTCATCATGCCCATGGCCGCGGAACTGGCCACGGCCACCTTGGCGGAGCCACCGCGGTAGCGGCCGAAGACCGCCATGGACAGCTCGTGGAAGAAGTCCGCGCCGCCGGTGTGCTGCAGCACCACGCCGAAGAGCAGGAAGCCCACCAGGATGGTGCCCGCGGTCTGCAGGGGCAGTCCCAGCACGCTGTCCACGCCCATGGTGTGCACCGTGGCCAGGGTGGGGAGGTCGTAGGAGATGCCCTGCAGGAAGGACAGGGAAATCACACCGGCGAAGAGCGGGTAGACCGAGAAGAGGAACGCGATCACCAGGACCACGAGTCCGGCGGCACGGCGCAGCGTCTCCAGGATCAGGGCCCAGAACACGAAGCTCAGCACGGTGGCCAGCGTGGGGGCCATGAACTGCCAGCCGTACTCCTGGATCTCGATGCCGTGCAGCGCGAAGTACCCGCTGGTTCCGATGACGGCGAGGATCAGCAGGACGTCGTACCACGGCACGCCCCGCCGCTGCCCGGCCGCGGAGCCGGGGGCGTGCTTGCGCAGGGGCGTCACGATGAACACGATCGGCACGAACAGCGCGATCAGCAGGTAGAGGAACGAGTTGGTGGGAACGGCCACCCCGCCCACGTTCCAGAAGAACATCTGGTTCATGGTCAGCAGGATGCCCAGCACCGTGAGGACGATCAGCACGGTGCGCCAGAAGGGTGTGAGGCGTGGGCTGGCGTCGTGCAGGGAGACGTCCGAGGGCATGGTGGGCTGTGCGGCGTAGCCCGCGTGGGGGTGGAGATCCGTGCCGGTGACCGGGGACCCGGTGCGGGGATCGTAGGCGGGCCCGACGTCGTCGGCGCGGGTGGTACTCGCGCCCCGGGTGGAGCGCGTGGTGCCGAGGGCGTCGGAGCGTTGCTGTGCGGAGCTCATTCAGTGCCTCCCGTGGGGGACGTGGTGGGCGAGGACTGCCCGGGCAGGGTGCCGGGCGTCTCGGGGAGGGCGGGGAGGTTGCTCTTCTTCCAGGCCACCCACTCCTTGCGGGTGGCCTTGGGGTCCTCGGCGTCCTTGTGGTCCTTCCAGAACTCGGGCCACGCCTCCCGCATGCGGCGCTCGCGGTCCAGCAGGGCGTCCTGCCGCGTCTGCAGGTCCGTGGACCACCGGCCCCTGCTGGTGAGGAACTCCACCATGGCGTCGTGGAACGGGATGACCAGGGGCGTGAGCTGGATCTGGTCCGTGCCGAAGCGGTGGGCGTCCGGCGTGGTGTCCTTGTAGTCCGGGTAGTACCGGTCCATGTCCGCCACGAGCGCGGCCACCTCCTCCTTGGGACGGTCCGCGCGGGCCACCACGGGAATCGTGTACTGCATGTTCACGGCTGTCTCACCCTTGCCCAGGCCTGCACCCTTGCTGAACTCGCCCGGCTTGACCATGGGAGCGAGCTCCTCCCACGTCTTGTACCGGGAGGGATCGTTGCCGCCCAGGTCCAGCCAGCGGATGGGGTACTGGGACGCCAGCTCGGAGACGTTCGCGCCCACCACGTTCTGGTACAGGGCGTCGATCTGACCCGTCTTCAGCGCCTCGATCTGCGCGCTGTACGTCACCGCCACCTGCTGCACGTCCTTGCCCGTGAGGCCGCCGTAGTTGAGGATCGCCTCGAGCTTGCGGTTGATGGAGGTGCTCGCAATCAGCTGGGGGTACTTCTTCCCCTTGAGGTCTGCCACGGTCTCGATCCCGCTGTCCTTGCGCACCAGCACCCCGTAGTTGCCCGGGGGAGTCCACACCAGGCGCAGCGCCTGCGGGCCCCACTGCTCGGAGCAGTACTCGTCGTTGCCCTCGAACGCGTAGTAGTACTCGTCACCGGTGCGGGAGTACTGGGCCGTCCCGTTGATCAGAGGAGCCAGCCGGCCGATGCCGGTGTCCGACGTCATGAGACGGATCTGCCGGCCCGTCTTCTGTGTGAGGGTGTTGGCCACCGCCGCGAGGTCGTTGTACGTGCCCGTTCCCACGCCGTAGGTGGACCACACGAGCTGCTTGGACTGCCCGCTTGCGGTCCGGGCGCTCGAGCACCCGGCCACGCCGGCCAGCACGGGTAACGACGCCGCTGCGGCCAGGAGCGCGCGACGGTTGAGAGTACGGGGCATCGTGCCTCCACTGAGCTGGTCCGACGGATCGCCGGAGCCCGCTCGCCGAGACGGGGCGGGGGAGCGGGGAAACCGGTGGGTCCATTCATACAGTCAATGAGTGATCCAGAACACTTACCCTTGAGTTTCATGCGGAACGGGTATCAGCGGTGGTTGGGGCGGGCAACGCCGAGCGGTGACGCGTGACAGGTGGGCACTCAGGGGTGCCTGGGTGGAGCGGTCCCAACATTTGTGGCGCGGAATGCCCACGGGCGGCGCTGTTCCATGGGCAGATCGTGCCTCAGATGTCCGCCCGTCCGCCCCTCCCGGGAACGGTGCAGGGAGCGTCAGCCGTGGGTGGGCCGTTCGACCGGCTCGTCGTCGTCCAGCCACTCCACGGGGTCGTTGCGCAGGCCCGCGGCCAGTGCGGTGGCTGTCTCCTTCCAGGAGGTGAGCTCGGCGATGGCCAGGTGCGGCTGCTTGGTGGAGAAGGAAGCGCGGGCGGCCTGCAGAATGGCCCGCGCGCATTCGTCACGGCTCTGCGGCGAGAGCGCGAACATCCACGGGAAGACCTCCGACATGCGCTCTGCGAGGCTTCCCTGAGAGTCAGTGGCGATGACGATCAGCTGGGCCGCAAGGTCGAGCAGGTCGCGTCGGGCGCGGTCCTCGCTGTCGGTCATCATCACGAGGTTTTCACCATCGCGTCGCGTGACCGTCACGGGGTGCTCTGACGCGGCCGCGAAGACCTCACCGGAGGAACGGCTGAGGTCTGAGGACTTGAACTCGTGGGGGAGTGTCTGGGCGGCGCTCATGGCACCAGGTTAGTTCTGAAGTTGTTCTGAAGACAACTAAAGAGGCACGGAGAGCGGGCCCTGAACCGGGCAACATCTGAGGCGTGAAATGCCCGCCGGCGGGGCTGTTCCGTGGGCAGATCGTGGCTCAGATGTTCGCACCCCCAGCGCCCCAGCACCAGAGACCCCGGCACCAGGAATGGCCGGTCGCCCTACCCCGCCTCACCCCGCAGCCGGTCGTAGAAGCCGGCGGCCATCGCCAGGGACACCAGCTCGTGCGCGGGCATGTCCTGCAGGACCTTCGCGAACTTCTCGGAGAGGTCGTTGTGGCTCCACACGCTGTCCTCCAGGACCACGCGCAGTTCGGGGGAGCGGGCGAAGTCCACGGGGGTGTTGTTGCGGGCCTGCTGCCTGAGGTTCTCGTTGTCCTGGGCGGTGGTGAGCCAGAGGTTCACGGCGTCCACCTTGTAGTCGTCGGAGGCGTCCAGACCGCCGAGGTACTTGTTGACCTTCTCCACGAGTTCGGTCTTGGCGGCGCGTTCCCGCTCCGCCTGCTTGCTCATGCCCACCTCGGTCAGGCCCCGTAGTCCTTCGGGCTCGCCCTCGTGCAGCGCCAGGTCCTGCTCGCGCTGCTTCTCCAGGTGGTAGTGCGTGAGCACCACGTCCTCGGCGGTGACCGTCTCCGGGGTCTCGGTCTCCAGCACCGCGTTGAGCCGTCGCTCAAGCAGGTCCGCGAACACGGACAGCTTGAGGTACTCCGGGTCCCCGAAGTTGAGGATCTGCGAGAAGAACGCGTAGGAGGTCACGTACTGGCCCAGCAGGGAACGGAACTCTTCGAGCGTGTCCCGGGCCGCGGCGTCGTCGTCCTGGGAAGCCCGCTCCCAGCGGTCCATGAAGCGTTCCACGGCGGGATCCAGGCCGGGGGAGAGGGAGGTGTGCTTGCCGCGCACGTTGTTCCACGCCTCCCACACCCGGTCCACCTCGGAGTCGTTGAAGATGCCCGCGGCCTTGAGCTTCTCGAGCTGCTTGGAGACCAGGTCCAGGTCCGAGGGGGTCTTGATCTCGGCGTCCTCGTAGTACTCCTGGAACGCGGCGAGGATCTGGTCCGGATCGTTCACGAAGTCCAGCACGTACGTGTCCGTCTTGCCGTCCATGCGGCGGTTGAGCCGGGACAGCGTCTGCACGGCGGCGATGCCGGAGAGCCGCTTGTCCACGTACATACCAACCAGCAGCGGTTGATCGAAGCCGGTCTGGTACTTGTTCGCGACGATCAGGATGTTCTGGTCGTCCTGGTTGAACACCGCCGCGAGGTCCCGCCCGCGCACGTCCGGGTTCATGGACGCCTCGGTCACCTCGGGGCGCTCGCCGTCCCCGATCACCGCCACGTCCGGGTCCGGCAGCGTGCCGGAGAACGCCACCAGGGTCTTCAGCGGCAGGTTCTCGCGCTCGATGTGGCGCTGGAATGCGCGCTGGTACTGCACCGCAGCCGCGCGCGAGCCGGTGACCACCATGGCCTTGCCTCGCCCGTTCAACGCGGGCTGCACAGTGGTGAGGTAGTGCTTGACGATCACGTCCACCTTGGAGCTCACGTTGGTGGGGTGCAGCTCCACGAACCCGATGTACGCGCGCGTGCCCCGGCGCACGTCCACCTCGCCGCTCTCCGCACTCTCCCCGGACGACGACGCCGCTGCCGCCCCCTCCCTGCCGTTCGTCCCGTTCGCGCCGGGCACGTTCGCGGGGTCCGAACCCCGCAGCGCGATCTTGGCCACGCGCTCGTAGGTGGTGTAGTTCTTCAGCACATCCAGGATGAAGCCCTCCTGGATGGCCTGCTTCATGGAGTAGAGGTCGAACGGCTCCTTCTTGCCCGCCTCGTTGGGGGTGCCGAAGAGCTCGATGGTCTTGGCCTTGGGGGTCGCGGTGAACGCGAAGTAGCTGATCCGGTGGCCGTCGTCCGCCTGGGCCGCCATGCGGACCAGGGCGTCCTGATCGGCGCCCGGTTCCAGCTCGCCGTTCTCGTCCACCGCGGGGGAGTCGGTGCCCGTGGCCGCGGTGGGGTCGTTGAGGTACAGCAGCTCCTTGACCGCGCTGGCCGCATTGCCGGACTGCGAGGAGTGGGCCTCGTCCGCGATCACCGCGAAGCGCTTGCCCTCGAACGAGCCGCCCTTCTCCCGGATCTTGGACAGGGCGTAGGGGAAGGTCTGCAGGGTCACGCCGATGATGGGCACCCCCGCGGAGAGCGCCTCGATGAGCTGCCCCGTCTTGGAACCCTCCGAGCCCGAGGTGATGGGCTGGAACTGGCCCGTGCTGTTGACCAGTTGGTCCACGGCGTCCTGGAGCTGGCGGTCCAGCACCTGGCGGTCCGCGATCACGAAGACGGTGTCGAACACCTTCTCGCCCGCAGCAGTGTGGAGTGTGGCCATGCGGTGGGCGGTCCAGGCAATGGAGTCCGTCTTGCCGGAACCGGCGGAGTGCTGGATGAGGTACTTGTGACCCGGTCCGTCCTCACGGGCCGCGGCGGTGAGCCGGCTGACCGCGCGCCACTGGTGGTAGCGGGGGAAGCGGATCTGCGCGCGGTCGATCTCCGCACCCGTGCGCGGATCCACCTTCTTCTGGTGGTTCACGTACACGAACTTGGTGAGGATGCTCAGCCACGTGTCCCGCTGCAGGGTCTCCTCCCAGAAGTACGAGGAACGCGCACCGTTCGGGTTGGGCGGGTTGCCCGCGCCGTTGTGGTGACCGCGGTTGAAGGGCAGGAACGACGTCCCCGCGCCCTTCAGCTCGGTGGTCATGTAGACGTCGTTGTCCGTGAGCGCGAAGTGCACTAGGTGTTGTGGGGCATGAGGTTCTTGGCACGGGTGTGGCGATGAGATGAGGAACGGGCTCCTCGCCACAGGATGGAAGTTCCTACACCACCCACCTGCCTGGAAGAGCCCGTTCATGACCCACGC
>NZ_RBMB01000041.1:0-18883 GCF_003989485.1 Kocuria sp. HSID17590
GTGGGGTGCTCCGGCAACGCGTCCCGCAGCCGATCCACGCCGAGGACCGCGGCGGCGGCCTCGCACTCGGCGCGGCGGGAGCTGTACTGCCCGTCCGCGAGCCGGTGGGGCGCGCGGGTGTCCACGGCGAGCCAGGTGAGCCCGGCGGCGGCGGGCTCCGCGGGCAGGTTCGCGACGTCGAAGTCCCTGCAGTCCAGTGCCAGGGTCTCCCCCGCGTGCGAGCGCAGGGACGCCGTCTGGTCCAGACCGCCCGTGTTCGCGCCCACGATGTAGTTCTCCGCGTCCATGCACGCGCGGGCCAGCGCGCGGCGCAGGGCGTCGTCCGGGTCGTCGTCGCCCGTGCTCAGCGAGAACAGGGCGAGGGCCACGGAGCACTCGAGCGCCGCGGAGGAGGCGAGGCCCGCACCGATCGGCACGGTCGAGTCCACCATGAGGTCCGCCCCGAAGCCGGGGGCCAGGGCGAGCTCGGGAACCGCGACCGGGTGGGCCGAGCGGCCCGTGGCCACGCGGTCCATGCCCCACGCCACACCGGCCGCGTAGCCGAACCAGCCGCCGACGGCGCCGGGGGCCACGTCCACCACGCGCACCTCGCGCAGCCGCTCGTCCGCCACGGACTCGTCCGCGTCCTGCAGCGAGCGCGCGCGCAGCAGCCCGTCCGTGCGCGGCGCCGCAGCGGTGAGCGTGACGTACTGGTGGGCGAAGGGCAGGCACATCCCGCCGGAGAAGTCGGTGTACTCCCCCATGAGGTTCGCGCGCCCGGGCGCCGCCCACACGCCCACGGGCGGACGGCCGTAGGCGCGCTTGAAGCGCTCGCCCAGCAGCCGGGCCCGGGCGGCGACGTCCGGCTGGGCCACCCACTGCGGGCAGTCGCCCTCCTCCGGGACGGCGGCGACGCTGAGTTCACAGGACACGGACGGGTTCCTCCTGGTGCGGGCGAATGTGGCCGGACGGCGGTGGCGCACCGCGCCGTCTCGGCGGGCAGCCCACCGCCGAGCAGGGGTGCCGACCGGGTGGGGTGCGCGAGACCCCATTGTCCACTACGCGCTCACACCGCGCGAAAGTGCTGTTCGAGTTCTTCCAGACTCCGGTCCCTGGTCTCCGGAACCGCGCGGTGCACCCACACCAGGGCCACGAGCTGCAGGGCCACGAAGACCAGCACCGTCCACCCCACGCCCAGGGCGTTCGTGAGCGGCGGGAACGTCAGCCCCACCACGAACGTCATCATCCACAGCAGCCACGCGCACACCCCCATGCCCACCCCGCGCACGGACAGCGGGAAGATCTCGGACATGTAGAGCCACGTGACGGTTCCCACGCAGCACTGCTCGAAGCCCACGAACACCACGATGCACGCGAGCACCAGCCAGGCCCGCGCGGGGCTGGCCGCGGGCACCAGCAGTTGGACGAGCGCGAAGGCGGTGAGCGACGTCGCCGTGCCGGTGAGGCCCGTGAGCAGCATCCTGCGCCGTCCCACCCGCCGCAGCAGAACCATGGACAGCGCCACCGCCGCGACCCCCACAAGGCCGGGGACGATGTTCGCGTAGAACGCGCCGTTGCCCCCGAAGCCGGCGTCCTGGAGCACGCTCACCCCGTAGTACTGGACGGCGTTGATCCCGGAGATCTGGTTGATCACGGCCATGGACGCCCCCAGCACCAGGACCCGGCGCAGCCACGGGACGCGCAGCAGGTCGAGCAGACCGGCGTGCGGGCGGTCCTCATCGCGCGCGGCGAGCTCCAGGACCTGCTCGGCCTCCCGGGGGCTGTAGGCGTCCTCACGGATCCTGCGCAGCACCCGGCGCATCTCCTCGGCCCGCCCCTGTCCTGCCAGCCAGCGCGGGGACTCCGGGACCACCGTCATCCCGATCCACAGCGCGAGGGCGGGAACCGTGGCGAGCACGAGCATGTAGCGCCACACGTGCGGGAGACCGCCGAACGCCGTGGCGAGCCCCGCGTTGACCACGAACGCGAGCGCCTGCCCGCCCACGAGCATCAGCTCGTTCTGGGCCACCAGCCGGCCCCGCAGGTGGGCGGGGGCGAGCTCCGCGAGGAACACCGGGACGACGACGGAGGAGGCACCCACCGCGAGCCCCAGCACGGCCCGGGCCGCCACCAGGACCGGGATGGTCGGCGCGGCCGCGCAGCCGACCGTGGCGAGCACGAAGACCACGGCCAGGATCAGCAGGACACGACGCCGCCCGAGGACGTCAGCGAGCCGGCCACCGAACGCGGCGCCCCAGGCCGCGCCGAACGGCAGGATCGAGGCCACGAGCCCCTCCAGGAACGGGGTGAGGCGCAGGTCCGAGACGAGCGAGGGCAGCGCACCGTTGATCACGCCGGTGTCGTATCCGAACAGCAGCCCGCCGAACGTGGCCACCGTGGCGACCAGCCGAAGCCGCCCGGTGAGGGGCTGCGCGGGCGCACCCGGAGCGTGCTCAGCGCTCCTGGAACGTGGCACGTGCACCGGTGTCCTCTCGTTCGTGGAACCGGTCATCGGTGCCCTCTTCCTCCGTGACCTCCACGGCTTGCTCTACGAACCCCGCGGGGTTCGCTCACGCGAGAGCCCTCCCGCCGCACACGCGACGGGAGGGCTGCAGTTCTTCACAGGACCGGCTGCGGGCCGGTCCTCAGTCCAGGACCAGGGTCTCCGTCTCGGTGACCACCCGGGCCACCCCGGCGTCCAGGAGGTTGTCCACCACGGCCACGAGCGGGCCCATGGCGTCGTCCACCTCGATCTCCACCGGGTAGTCGCTCACGAGCAGCGCGAGCAGCTTCTCCAGGGCGGCACCCGTCTGGGCCTCCGTGGCTCCGGCGGCGCCGGGCACGTACCCGAGCAGCACGTCCGCAACCTCGTTCGGTTGCGGCTCGTCGTGCGGGTTGGCCGGGTCGAACGGGCGGTAGCTCACCGCGAAGGCCGCGATCTGGCCGCGCTCGTCCTCCGGCGAGATGCCGCGGCGCAGCACCACGGCCCCGTAGGCTCCGGCGGTGTCCGAGAGGAACTGCTTGTTGACGGCGCCGACGCTCACGTCACCCACCGGGTCCCACTCGTGGACCGCACGGTAGAACGCCTCGACGGCGCGCGTGAGCTCCACGGAGCCCGTGGCCAGGTCCTCCACGGACTCGGTGGCCGCGCCCCCCGGGGTGCTGTCGAGCGTGGGCAGCGGCAGGGCACCGGCGTCAACGCGGACCACCCGCGAGCGCATCGCGTCCGTGAAGCCCAGGGCGCGGGCGAAGCCCTCCCCCGTGGACTCGGGTGCCACCCGGGTGCGCAGGGCACCGACGCCCACCCCGCCGTCGGCGGCGGCGGCCCGCAGCCGGGACACCAGTTCCCGGCCGATGCCCTCGCCGCGGTGGTCCGGGGCCACCTCTACGGACAGCCACACCCGCTGCGGGTGCCACGCGGAGGCGTAGCAGACCCCGGCGGCGACCGGCACGTCGTCGTCCGTGGCCACGAGCGTGACCGAGAACCCGCTCTGGTCCTGCGCACCCAGCCGGGCGCGGAAGGCCTGGACCGGTGCGGACTCGGCGTCCGGCCACAGTTCGAGCAGGCGGAGGTCGTCGTCCTCGCGCCAGGGGCGGTAGTCGATGCTCATGCGGCTCCTACTTCTCCAGGTGCTCGGCCAGGTACTGCTGCACGCGGTCCAGGCCCACGCGCTCCTGCGTCATCTCGTCGCGTGAGCGGATGGTCACCGCCTGGTCCTCGAGGGTGTCGAAGTCCACGGTGATGCAGAACGGCGTGCCGATCTCGTCCTGGCGGCGGTAGCGGCGCCCGATCGCCCCGGCGTCGTCGTAGTCGACGTTCCAGCGGCGGCGCAGCTCGGCGTCCAGGTTCTGCGCGGCGGGGCGCAGGTCCTCCTTCTTGGACAGCGGCAGCACCGCGGCCTTGACCGGGGCCAGGCGCGGGTCGAGACGCAGGACGGTGCGGGTGTCCACGCCGCCCTTGGTGTTGGGTGCCTCGTCCTCCACGTACGCGTCCACCAGGAACGCCATCATGGAGCGGGTCAGCCCGAAGGACGGCTCGATCACGTAGGGGGTGTAGCGCTCCCCGGAGGCCTGGTCGAAGTACTGCATCTTGGTGCCGGAGGCCTCGGTGTGGTTGGTGAGGTCGAAGTCCGTGCGGTTCGCCACGCCCATCAGCTCCCCCCACTCGGAGCCCTGGAAGCCGAAGCGGTACTCGATGTCGATCGTGCCGTCCGAGTAGTGCGCGCGGTCGTCCGCGGGGACGTCGTAGCGGCGCATGTTCTCCGGGTTCACGCCCAGGTCCACGAACCAGTCCCAGCACGCCTCGACCCACTCGTCGAAGTACTTCTTGGCCTCGTCCGGGTGGATGAAGTACTCGATCTCCATCTGCTCGAACTCGCGCGTGCGGAAGATGAAGTTGCCCGGGGTGATCTCGTTGCGGAACGCCTTGCCGATCTGCCCAATGCCGAACGGCGGCTTCTTGCGCGCGGCCGTCACCACGTTGAGGAAGTTCACGAAGATGCCCTGGGCGGTCTCCGGGCGCAGGAAGTGCTTGCCCTCCTCGTTGTCCACGGGGCCCAGGAAGGTCTTCATCAGGCCGGAGAACTGCTGCGGCTCGGTCCACTGGCCGTCCTGGCCCGTCTCCGGATCCTTGACGTCCGCGAGGCCGTTGACCGGCGGGTGCCCGTGCTTGGCCTCGTAGGCCTCCAGCAGGTGGTCCGCGCGGTAGCGCTTGTGGGTGTGCAGGGACTCCACCAGCGGATCCGTGAACGTCTCCACGTGCCCGGAGGCCTGCCACACCGCGGACGGCAGGATGATCGAGGAGTCCAGGCCCACCATATCCGCGCGGCCGCGCACGAAGGTCTGCCACCACTCGCGCTTGATGTTCTCCTTCAGTTCCGCGCCCAGGGGCCCGTAGTCCCACGCGGAGCGCGAACCCCCGTAGATCTCACCCGCCTGGAACACGAAGCCCCGGCGCTTGGCCAGGGAGATGACATTGTCCAGGGTGGATTTCGGGGCCATGCGGTCTCACTTCCGTTTCTCGTGCGGACCTCGCGAGGGCTCGCGCGTGGGGAATCGGTCTGGGGTGCGCTGCCCGTGGGCGCGGGCGCGCGGTTCAGGGACAAGCGTAGCGAGGTGCCGCGACGCTCGCCTAAACACGCTCTGTCCCTGCCGCCGCGCGCACGTCCGGCCACGGCGACGTCGCCCGTTCCCCTGCTCGCCGCGGGTCCCGTTCCTCGCCCGCTGCGGGACTGCTACCAGCCCGCTACGAGACGAACGCGGAGATCCCCGTCAGCGCGCGGGCCACGATGAGCGAGTTGATGTGGTAGCTGCCCTCGTAGGTGTGGATGGCCTCGACGTCCGCCATGATCTTGGCGATCCCGTGGTCGCTCAGCAGCCCGTTTCCACCCAACGCGTCCCTGGCCTGCGCGGCAGACTGGCGGGATAGTCGCGTGGCCGTGGACTTGGCGAGTGCGGCGTGCATCATCTCCAGCTCGCCGTCGTCCTGCACACGCGTCACCTGTGCCATCAGCCCGGAGCTGGCCGCGAGGTTGCCGGCGACCTCCGCAATCACCTGCTGGATCAGCTGGAAGCTCGCGATGGGCCTGCCGAACTGGACGCGCTCAAGGGTGTAGTCGCGCAGGATGTCGAGCAGCCCCTGCTGCGCGCCCACCGCCTGCCAGCCCACCCACGCGCGCGAGTCCTTGAGCAGGTCGTTGGTGGCCGCGAAGTCCGCGGCACCCGGCAGCAGCGCATCCGCGGGCAGACGCAGGTCGGTTAGCTCCACGTCAGCGTTCTGCATGATCCGCAGCCCGATCTTGTGCTCGATCTTGGTGGCCGAGTACCCCGGCAGAGCGGTGTCCACGGCAAAGCACTTGACGAGTCCGTCGGCGGTGTCCCTGGCCCACACGAGCGCGAGATCCGCCACGGTGCCGAGCCCGATCCACCGCTTGGAGCCGTTGAGCACCCAGCCGTCCCCGTCCCGGGTGGCGGTGGTGGCCAGCCCACCGGCGATGTCCGAGCCGTGCTCCGGCTCGGTGAGGCAGAACGCGCCGAGCTGCCGCAGCTCCTTGAGTCCGGGCAGCCACGTCTGCTTCTGCTCCTCGGAGCCGAACGCCTCCAGGGTGCCCACAATCAGCTCGTTGTGGATGCCCAGCAGCGCGGAGAGTGACAGGTCCGCCCGGGCGACCTGCACGTGCACGAGGTTCTGGAACAGCCGGGACCCGCCGCTCTCGGCCAGCCGCCCCAGGCTCAGGTCTGCCAGCCCGGGCAGCAGCTCTCGGGCCAGTTCCTCGCGGTTCCAGTAGCCCACGCTCTGGTGACGCACCTGGGTCTGGAGATGATCCGTGATGCCCCGCAACCGTTCGCGCTCCTGCGCGCTGAGCAGGTGCTCCAGGTGGAGGAGGTCAGTGCTGGGAAGGTGGGCGGTGGCGCGCTGGGGTGATGCGGCTGGGCTCATGATCCTGATCCTCGAGTTAGTGGGCAGGTCGAAAGTAGTACGTCCGACTATATCCGAGGAATGCACCTGCCGGTGGTGCGGATCACACTCCCCGGTCGGGTGCGCGGCAGTCGCGGCAGACCCGGCGGACGGAAACCCGCCCGGGGCAGGGTCGACGACGCCGTCCGCCACGGAGTGCCTGCGCGGGCACGTAGAATGCGGGCATGCCCCAGCACGAGCCCCTCCCCCGCGACCCCGTTGCCGAGGCACGGCGCAACTGGGAGCGCGAGGGCTGGACGCAGGCCGCCGGACCCATGGCCGCGGTGACGTCGATCATGCGGGCGCAACAGCTGCTGCTGGCCCGGGCGGACCAGATCCTCAAGCCGTTCCGACTCACGTTCTCCCGCTACGAGGTGCTGGCCCTGCTGAGCTTCACCCGGGAGCACAGGATGCTCATGAAGAAGGCGAGCGCGCTGCTGCAGGTCCACCCCACCTCCATCACCAACGCCGTTGACCGCCTGGAGGGCGCAGGCCTGGTGCGCCGCGAGCCTGTCAGCACGGACCGCCGCGCCGTGAACGTGACCCTCACTCCCGAGGGGCTGGAGGTCGTGGCCCAGGCCACCCGGGCGCTGAACAAGGACCTGTTCCTCACCACGGGCTTCGAGGACCACGAGGTGGAAGCGGTCGTCGGTGCGCTGAACGGTTTTCGCGCGCGCTGCGGGGACTTCACTCCTCCCGAGAGCTCTTCCGACCCCCGTCGCGCAGGGTCGTGATGATCCCGGAGAAGTCCTTGCCCGCGTGGCCGTCCGCGACGAACTGGTTGTAGAGCTCCGCCGCCAGGCGCCCCATCGGTGCCGCGGCCCCGGTCTCGTCCAGTGCGGTGGTGGCGAGGTTGAGGTCCTTGGCCATCAGGGCCCCGGCGAAGCCGGGTTCGAAGTCCTTGTTGGCGGGACTGGTGGGCACGGGGCCGGGAACCGGGCAGTTGGTGGTCAGCGCCCAGCACTGCCCGGAGGCGTTGGAGACGACGTCGTACATCGCCTGGTGCTCCAGCCCCAGCCTCTCGGCCAGCACGAACGCCTCGCTGACCGCCACCATGGACACACCCAGGATCATGTTGTTGCAGATCTTGGCGGCCTGACCCATGCCGCTGCCGCCGCAGTGCACCACGCGCCCGCCCATGATCTCCAGCAGGGGTCGCACGCGCTCGAAGACCTCGGGTTCCGCACCCACCATGAAGGCCAGCGTCCCGGCGGTGGCGCCCACCACACCCCCGGAGACCGGGGCGTCCGCGGCGGTGAACCCCGCCGCCCGTGCCAGCTCCGTGGCCTCCTGCGCCTCCGAGATGTTGATTGTGGAGCAGTCCAGGAACGTGGCACCCGCGGGAGCTGCGGCGAGCAGGCCCACGGCGCCGTCGATCCCCACGTAGGCGTCCACCACGTGCTTGCCGGACGGGAACATGGTGATCACCACGTCTGCGGACCGCGCCGCCTCCTGCGGGGTCTCGACCACCTCGATTCCCTGCTCGCGGGCCGCAGAACACGCCTCAGGGACGATGTCGTAGCCGGTGACCTGCACCCCCGCCGCCGCGAGGTTCGCGGCCATCGGGCCGCCCATGTGGCCCAGGCCCAAGAAGGCGACGGCGGGGAGCTGCTGGCTGGGGGTCTCGGTCATGACGTTCCTTGTTCCAGGGGTGGGCGGCGGCTCCACGGGTCGCGGAGCTGCGGTAGTGCCGGGGCGCTGGGACCCCGCCGGTCGTCGTCGTGCGGCTCAGCTACCGGCGGGCATCACGAAGCTCGCGCCCTCCTTGGTGCCGGAGGGCCAGCGCGTGGTGACCGTCTTGGTCTTGGTGTAGAACTTCAGCCCGTCCGTGCCGTGCTGGTTGAGGTCCCCGAAGCCCGAGGCCTTCCAGCCACCGAAGGTGTAGTACGCGATCGGCACGGGGATGGGGACGTTGACGCCCACCATGCCCACCTCCACGCGGGTGGTGAAGTCCCGGGCCGTGTCCCCGTCCCGGGTGAAGATGGCCACGCCGTTGCCGAACTCGTGCTCGCTGGGCAGGCGCAGGGCCTCCTCGTAGTCCGCGGCGCGGGCGATGCACAGCACCGGGCCGAAGATCTCCTCGCGGTAGATACTCATGTCCGTGGTGACGTGGTCGAACAGGGTGGCACCCACCCAGAACCCGTTGGGGTGGCCGTCCACGGTGGCGCCGCGGCCGTCCACCACCAGTTCCGCACCCTCCTTCTCACCGGCGGTGATGCAGGACTCGATGCGCTGCTTGGCCTGGGCACTGACCACGGGACCGAAGTCCGAGGACTCCTCCAGGGACGGGCCGAGCGTGAGCATGGCGATCCGCTCCTCGAGCAGCGCGCGCAGCCTGTCAGCGGTGGCCTCCCCCACGGGCACGGCCACGGAGATGGCCATGCAACGCTCGCCGGCGGAGCCGAAGGCCGCCCCGATCAGGGCGTCAGCGGCCTGCTCGAGGTCCGCGTCCGGCATGATCACCATGTGGTTCTTGGCGCCACCGAAGCACTGGGCGCGCTTGTTCTGCGCGGCGGCCGCACTGTAGATGGCCTGGGCGATGGGCGAGGAGCCCACGAACCCGATCGCCCGCACGCGCGGGTCCTCGACCAGGGCGTCCACGGCCGTCTTGTCACCGTGGACCACATTCAGCGCACCGGCGGGCATGCCGGCTTCCACGGCCAGCTCCGCGAGCCGCACGGGCACGGAGGGGTCCCGCTCGGAGGGCTTGAGAACGAAGGTGTTGCCGGCGGCGAGCGCGATGCCCGCCTTCCACAGCGGAATCATCGCGGGGAAGTTGAATGGGGTGATACCCGCGACCACGCCGAGCGGCTGGCGCAGCGAGTGGACGTCGATCCCGGTGCCCGCGCCGCTGGAGAACTCGCCCTTGAGCAGGTGCGGTGCTCCGGCCGCAAACTCCACGACCTCCACGCCGCGCTGGATGTCGCCCTTGGCGTCCGGGAAGGTCTTGCCGTGCTCGTTGGAGAGCAGGGTGGCCAGCTCGTACATGTTCTCGGTGATCAGGTTCACCCACGTGAGCAGGATCCGCGCGCGGCGCTGGGCGTTGAGCCCCGACCACTGCGGGAACGCCTCCTCGGCGGCGGTCACGGCCTGCGCGACCTCCTCCGCCGATGCCAGCGGCACCTGCGCGCTGACCTCCCCCTCCACGGGGTTGAAGACGTCCTGCGTGCGACCGGAGTCGCCCGGGGTCCTCCGGCCTGCGACGAAGTGGGGAACGAGGGTCATGGCTGCTCCTGGAGTGGGGCTCGGGTGTGATGCACGTCTCCCCCGAACGTATCCCCACTTCGTTGGACGTGCAACTACTTGGGGTCACGACGCCGCCCGGATGCGTTTCCGTCCCTCCGCACCCCACCCCGGCCAGGCACGTCCGGGCACCGAGCAGCGTTCCCGGCGATCCGCCCGGAGCACGCCTGAGACAATGGACGCATGAGTGACACGGCGTACGAAGAGCTGCCCATCCGCGACCAGATGATCCGCCTGGGCCAGGCCTTGAAGCTGGCCAACCTGGCCGAGGACGGCCACCACGCGAAGACCCTGGTGTCCGAGGGTGCGGTGCACGTCAACGGTGCGGTGGAGACCCGCCGGGGCGCGCAGCTGCACCCCGGGGACGTGCTGGAGGTCCCGGCCTCCGGCACGCCGCCCGTGCGCATCGTCAGTGCGTAGAGCGCTCCGGCTCCCCCACCGCAGTGGGCGCGCCGGAGCGGGCGGTCAGTCGGGTGGCTAGGGCGCTCAGTCCGTGAGCGCCTCCAGGTACTCGGACACGTGCGCGATCTCCTGGGGTGAGACCCCGTGCCCGATGCCGCGGTACTGCACCTTGGTGGCCTCCGCGTGCTGCTGGGCCCACTCGGCGGTGAGGTCCACCAGTGCGGGCGGTATCACCGGGTCCTCGGGGTCGCGGCCCCAGAACATCCGCAGGGGATCCTCGCGCAGGGCTGCGTCGTGGAAGAAGTCCGCCTGGGCGTCGTCGTCGGCCACCGGGACCACGAAACCGGACAGCCCCACCACCGCGTCCACGAGGTCCGGGGCGTGGCGGGCCACCGTGGTGGCGATCGCCATGCCCTGGGAGAAGCCGAGCAGGATCACGTGAGTGTGCTGCAGTGCCTCGTCCCGCAGCCACGGCACCACGGGCTCGGCGGCGGCCACCACGGCGTCCGTGGTGAAGCCGAGCTCTGAGGACAGCGGGAACCACTGGAAGCCCGCGCCAGCCCGCTGCGGCGCGCGCACGGAGGCGATGCTGAGTCCACCGGGGAGGGACGCGCTGAGGGCCATGAGGTCGCCCTCGTGGGAGCCGTAGCCGTGGAACATGACCACCAGGGGTGTCCCGGCGCGCTCCTCGGCCTCGTTGTTCCAGATGACGTGTGGTGCTGGTTCCATGGCTCCATCCTCACACGCGGCTGTGACGGACAGTGACGAGACAGCTCTGCAATACGTGTTAGTAATTTTGGTATGGATGAGAGCACTCCGCCCCTGACGACGCCCCCCGTTCCCGCCGCGGACAGCACCGCGCAGCCGCCGCACCCCTGGCACCGGATGGTGTCCATCGGCGACTCCTTCACGGAGGGTGTGGGCGACCCCGACGACTCCGTCCCGGGCGGGTTCCGGGGCTGGGCCGACCGCGTGGCTGAGGAGCTTGCGCGCACCACGGACGACTTCGCCTACGCGAACCTGGCCATCCGCGGCCGGCTGTTCCAGCCCATCGTGGACGAGCAGCTGGAGCCGGCCCTGGAGCTGCGACCGGACCTCGTGACCATCAGCGCGGGTGGCAACGACATGCTGCGCCCCGCTGCGGATCCCGACGACATCGCCTCCCGCCTGGACGCGGTGATCGAGCAGATCACGGCCACCGGTGCCACCGTGGCCATGTTCGACGGTCCGGACATCGGCAACACCCCCGTGCTGCGCAGCATCCGCGGGCGCGTGGCCATCTGGAACGAGAACGTGCGCACGGTGGCCGCCCGCCACGACGCCGTGATGGTGGACCTGTGGGGTCTGCACCAGCTGGGCGATCCGCGCATGTGGGCCCCGGACCGCCTGCACTTCTCCCCGCTGGGCCACCAGCTCATCGCGTGCGAGACCCTGGACTGCCTGGGCGTGGACCACGGCCTCACGCCGGACCACCCCGAGGGGCACCCCGAGCGCACGTGGCGCGAGGCCCGCCGGGACGACATGGTGTGGGCCCGCAAGTACTTGGTGCCGTGGGTGGGCCGCCGCATCCGGCGCCGCAGCTCCGGGGACTACGTCACCGCCAAGCGCCCCGCGTTCGGCCAGGCCACGATCCCCGGCGCGGGCGAGCAGATCCCGGAGCAGGCCGAGGAGGCCTGAGCGCCCACTACTCTGCTGAACCCCACGACGACGGCGCCCGCTCCCCTTCCCGAGGTGCGGGCGCCGTCCTGCGCAGACCGCCACCGAGCCGCACGCGCCGCAGGGCCACCAGCACGGATGCGAGGGCTCGTCGCCGTCACGGTGAGGCGCACGTGCGCGTGGCCGATCTCACCGTGGTGACGGGCACGAGCCCCACCCGCTGGCGGATGGGCCGCGAGTACTCGCTGCAGTCGACGTGGAGCAGTGACCGCCCCCGGTCCCGGGCCGAGCGGGCTCTCTGGTCCACCAGGGCCCGGTACAGCCCGCGCCCACGGTGCTCGTCCAGGCACGCGCCGCCCCAGAGCCCCGCGAAGTCAGTACGGTCGGGGAACTCGAGGCGCCCGGAACAGACCACCTGGCCGTCCCCGTCGCGTACCGCCCACATCTCGAACGTCTCGGGGGCGCTTCGCCACCGCTCGACCAGCTGGTCCTGCTGGAGCCGGATGCGTTCCGGCGAGTCCTCGAAAACCCGTCCTGCCAGGTGCTCCGCCTCTCGCAGCTGGACCTCCGTTGCGGCCCGCTCCACGGCGTACCCCCGGAGGGGCTCCTGCCCGGCGAGGGCGGCGGCGACCGCATCCGCCTCACCCGCCATGACCGTCTCGGGCTCCCCGAGGGCGAAACCGTGGTGCTGGAGTCGGCTCAGCAGGCGGGGCAGCGGGTCGTGTGACCGGGTCTTCCAGGAGATGTGGTCCACGCGCGGGTCCGCTTCACAGGTCGCGATCACTTCCGCGATCAGGTCGTCCAGTTCTGCCCCGCCCATCGAGAAGGGGGCGGAGGAGACGAAGGCGCGCCGCCGCGCTGGGAACACCCCGGCGAGCAGGGGTCCGAGACGCAGCACGTCGGGCGCGTCGGCCATCTCGGCGGCGCCCCGCAGCTGCGAGTCGTAGGCATCGAGCAGTGTTCCGGTTTGCATGTGGCAGAGCGTGGCACCGCCCGCCGTCCATGGCAAGGCCCCCACCCCTGCGCGTCCAGGGGGCATTCCGAGACCGCCCGGACGGTGTCATGCCGTGGCCTGCCTCCCCGCCACGTCCCACGACGACGGCGCCCGCTCCCGTTCCCGGGGTGCGGGCGCCGTCGCGCAGGGCACGTCCGTCAGTCCGGCAGCACCGCTCGCAGCAGTCGACCCACCTGCGGGGTCTCCAGCAGGAAGCCGTCGTGCCCGCTCGGGGAGGTGATGGTGTGCACCTCGTGCTCACCCGGCAGTGCGGCCGCGAGCTCGGCAGACTCCTCGGGCGGGAACAGCCGGTCCGAGTCCACCGCCGCCACGAGCCACTCGCAGCTGGTGCGGGCGAGAGCCCGCCGGAGGCTGCCGCGGCCGCGGGCGACGTCGTGGGACATCAGCGTCTCGTTGACGCTGAGGTACGCGTTCGCGTCGAAGCGCGCGGCAAGCTTCCCCGCCTGGTGGTCCAGGTAGCCCTCCACCCGGTAGCGGCCCCGGGTGCCCGGGTGCGTGCCCGCAGGGTCCTCCCGCGGCTGGGCCTCCCGGTCGAAGCGGGCGGCGAGCTCGTGGGCGCTGCGGTAGGTGATGTGCGCGATCCGGCGTGCCAGCCCAAGCCCCTCGACGGGGTGCGGGCCCGCGTAGTAGTTGCCGTGGCAGAACCGAGGGTCCTGCCGGATGGCGAGCGCCTGCGCGTGACCCCACGCGAGCTGCTCCGCACTCACGCGGGCGTTGGCGGCGATCACCGCGCACGCCGCCACCCGCTCGGGGTGGCACACGGCCCACTCCAGCGCGCGGGCACCGCCCATCGAGCCGCCCACAACAAGCCTCCATCGCCGGATCCCGAGCCGGTCCGCGAGCCGCGCCTCCGCAGCCACGGTGTCCCGCACGGTGATGCGCGGGAAGCGCGAGCCCCACGGCGTGGCGTCCGGGGCGAGGCTCGCGGGGCCCGTGCTGCCGTGGCAGCCGCCCAGGATGTTCGCACACACGACGAACCAGCGGTTGGTGTCGATGGCCGCGCCCGGTCCAATGAGACCGTCCCACCAGCCACCGGCGTCCGCGGCGGCACGGCGGCCGTCCATGTCGAAGGGCGCTGTGTCCCCATAGCCCACGGTGGTGCCGCGCGCCGCGTGCGAGTCACCCGTGAGCGCGTGCTCGACAAGCACCGCGTTGGAACCGTCCGGGGCCAACTCGCCCCACGTCTCGTACGCCAGGCGCACGTCAGGCAGCCGGAACCCGGACTCCAGGGTGAGCTCCCCGATTTCCGCGGCCCGCACCACACCGTCCCGGCGCACCGCCGGGTCCGTCTGCCTCACGGTCATGCCGCGGGCTCGGCGTCCGCGCCCGCACGCGCCGTCGAGCCACCGTCCGTGCCAGCGGCGGGGTCCGCGCCTGGCCCGGTGCGGGTGGGCGCGCTCGACTCCGTGGCGGCCAGCGCCGAGAAGCCCGCCTCGAGGTCCGCGAGGATGTCCTCGATCCCCTCGGTGCCCACCGAGAGCCGCACGAAGCCGGGCTCCACGCCCGCCGCGCGCTGCTCGTCCTCGGAGAGCTGCGCGTGTGTCGTCGACGCCGGGTGTATCACCAGGGACCGCACGTCCCCGATGTTCGCCACGTTGGAGTGCAGGCTCAGCGCGTCCACGAACGAGATTCCCGCCTCCTTGCCGCCCTCCAGCACGAAACCGAGGACGGAACCGGCTCCTCGGGGGGCGTACTTGCGAGCCCGCCCGTGCCACGGCGAGGACGACAGCCCCGCGTAGGACACCGAGCGCACTTCGGGGCGGGCCTCGAGCCACTCCGCCACCCGCTGGGCGTTGTCAACGTGGCGTTCCACGCGCAGTGACAGCGTCTCGATCCCCTGCTCGATGAGGAAGGCGTTGAACGGGGAGATGGATGCGCCCAGGTCACGCAGCAGCTGCACACGGGCCTTGAGCACGTAGGACAGGTTGACGCCGAAGGCTCCGCCCTCCCCCAGATCCCGCGCGTACACCAGGCCGTTGTACGTAGGGTCCGGTTGACTGAAGCCCGGGAACCGCTCCGGGTCCGCGCCGTAGTCGAAGCGCCCCGCGTCCACGATGAATCCGCCGATCGCCGTGCCATGACCGCCCAGGAACTTGGTGCCCGAGTGCAGCACGATGTCCGCGCCCCACTCGATGGGCCGCACCAGGTACGGGGTGGCCACGGTATTGTCCACGATCAGCGGCACCCCGGCCTCGTGGGCGATCCCGGCAACGGTCTCCACGTCCAGGACGTCGTTGCGGGGATTGGGGATCATCTCTCCGAAGAACGCCACGGTGGAGGGCCGCACGGCATCCCGCCACTGCTGCGGATCGTCCGGGTCCGCCACGAACGTGGTCTCCACTCCCAACCGCGGCAGCGTGTGGCGCAGCAGGTTGTACGAGCCGCCGTAGAGGGACGGGCTGGCCACCACGTGCGTGCCCGCCCCGCCCAGGTTGAGCACGGCCAGGGTTGCGGCGGCCTGCCCGGAGGAGACCATCAGCGCCCCCACTCCCCCTTCCAGGGAGGCGAGGCGGTTCTCCACCACCTCGGTGGTGGGGTTGGTCAGGCGGGAGTAGATGGGGCCCATGTCCTGCAGCGCGAACCGGGCCGCGGCGGTGTGCGCGTCAGGGAACACGAAGGACGAGGTCTGGTGGATGGGCAGGGCCCGTGAACCCGTCACGGGGTCCGGGTTCTGCCCCGCGTGGATCTGCCGTGTCTCGAACGCCCAGTCCTGGGGGTTGTCGGGGGTGGGTGCTGTGCTCATGGCCATTCGCCTTCTCGGAAGGATTAGGGGCCAGGCGACTGTCCGCACGGTGCCCGCACGAACGGGCGACCGGTGGCCCGCGCTTGCCGTGGGCGTCGGAGGACGTCCCGGCCAGGTCTTCACCCAGGGCACCCCGCCGCGGTGGGAGGGTTGCCGGTCAGCAAGCTGGGGCTTGACGCTGACTCTCGTGACCTAGACCTCCAGTTTGGGAACCCGGCCGCTGCCACGTCAAGTCCGGTGTCCGCAGTGTTGCACCCGAGGATTTGGAGGCCCGTGTGACGGGTGCCACGATGACTGCATGAAGCTGGACCACGTTTCCTTCGCAGCACAGCCGGACGGCCTGGAGGCCACCACCGAACGCATCGCGGACCGGTTGGGGATCGAGCCGGTGAAGGGCGGGGTCCATCCCCGCTTCGGCACCCGGAACATGATCCTGCCGCTGACAGACCACCAGTACGTGGAGGTCGTGACCGTGCTGGAGCACCCCGCCGCGGACAAGGCGCCGTTCGGGCAGGCCGTGCGTGCACGTTCGGAGGCCGGCGGCGGCTGGCTCGGGTGGGTCGTGGAGGTCCCGGACCTTGCCCCGTTCGAGCAGAAGCTGGGCCGACCCTCCGCGCCGGGCGGCCGGATCTTCCCGGACGGCCGCCGCCTGGACTGGCACCAGATCGGCGTCAAGGGCCTGATCGCGGATCCGCAGCTGCCGTTCATGATCCACTTCGACTCCGCGGACGAGATGCACCCCTCGCAGGCGCGCCTCACGGACGTCAGCCTGACCGGCATGGAGATCGCTGGTTCCCCCGAGCGGGTGACGGACTGGCTCGGCGGCCCCGTGGAGGACGTCCTGCGCTCGGTGGACGTCACGTGGTCCGCTCCCCACGGCACGCCCGGTCTTCTGGCGGTCACCTTCGGCACGCCGGACGGGCCCGTCACCATCTGATCCGGGGCACCGAGCCCTCCGGGTTCGACGACGCCGCTCGCACGGCCCCGCGACTCGGTCCGTCGTCGGGGCGAGCCATGGGGGGCACCATGATTGCGGACCCCATCAGCCTCGCCCCCGGGCTGGCGCTTAACCGTCCAGGAGCTGAGGCACCAGGAACCCCACGGCGTCCAGCAGGAAGTGGGCGAGCAGCAGCGGGGCGAGCCGCCCACCGCGGCGGTAGAGCCACACGAACACGAGCCCCATCACCAGGTTGCCGAGCGCCGGGCCGATGCCCTGGTACAGGTGGTAGCTCGCGCGCAGCATCGAGGACACCACTGCCACCATCCACCACGAACGCCCCAGCCGCCGCATCCGGTCCGCGAGGAACGCCACCACGATGATCTCCTCCACCAGTGCATGGCGCAGGGCGGTGAGGAGCAGCAGCGGGACGGTCCACCACGTGGTCCCCAGCGTGGACGTGGTGATCTCCGCCGTGATCCCGAGGGCCCGCCCGGCCTGGTAGAGCCCGAGCGTGCCACCGCCCATCACCACGAACAGCGCGAGCCCCCAGGCGGCGTCGTGCCCCGGGCGCCGCCCGTCCACGCCGATGCCGCGCAGCACGGCCGGGATGCGGGACGCGGTGCCCGCGAGCAGGTACAGCGCGAGCGCCACGGGCACCAGGGCGAAGCAGATCCCGGTGAGCCGGCGCAGGGCGTCCAGCACGGGCAGCGGGCTCAGGGGCTGGTTGAGTGTCGTGGAGCTCTCCGCGATCGAGGAGCGCAGTGCCATCTCCGCGAGGTCCAGCACGGAGTACACGGCGGAGGCGCCCAGGGACACCCCGAGCACCAGCAGGATCTGCATCCGGAGGTCGGCGCGCGGCACGCGGGGCGAGGGGTCGAGGGAGGCGGTCACCCCGCCATTGTGCGTGGTGCACCCGGGCAGCCCCCGCGAGCGACCTCGGTAGGGTGAAGCCATGCGCCCGAGCCCCGCCGCCCCGGACACCTCCCCGCCCCATCGCACCCTGCAGCCGGGGTGGCGCCGACGGGATGCTCTGGCGGCCTGCGTGCTAGCCCTGGCCGGCGTCGAGCTGGTGTACCTCTCCGACTTCGCGCAGGCGGTGCCGTGGAAGGCGGACGTCGGGTGGGTGGCCCTGGGCGCCGTCGTGCTGGCCGCTCCGCTCGCGTGGCGGCGGCGCTTCCCGGTGGCCGTGATGGTGGCGGTGTCCCTCGTGTACTTCGCGCTCGGCACGTGGGCGGGGATCGAGATGTACGCCTCCCAGGTGGTGCTGTTCCTGGGCTTCTACTCGGTGGGAGCGTGGTGCCCGGACCGCCGCCGCGCCACGTGGTCCCGCGCGGCCGTGGCCGTGGGAATGGCGGTGTGGCTGGGCTGGAGCACCGTGGACCAGTTCACGGACCCGGAGGTGGGTGAGCGCGGCGTCAACGCCTACATGGCGATCGCGGCGATCCAGTTCCTCGTGAACATCGCCTACTTTGCCGGGGCGTGGGTCTTCGGCGACCGGGCGTGGAACGCGGCCATCGAGCGCCAGGAGCTCGAGGCCGCCCACGCCGAGATCCGGCAGCAGCAGGACCGGCTCGCGGAGCAGGCCGTGAGCCTCGAACGGCTCAGGATCGCCCGGGAGCTGCACGACGTGGTGGCCCACCACGTCACGGCCATGGGCGTCCAGGCCGGGGCGGCACGGCTGAGCATGGCGCGGGATCCGGACGCCGCCGCCGCACACCTGCGCGGCGTCGAGTCCTCGGCGCGTGACGCCGTGTCCGAACTGAAGACCCTGGTCCACACGCTGCGCGACGGCGAGGAGGCCCCCGATTCCCTGCCCCGCCTCGCGGACCTCAACGCGCTCGTGGAGGAGGCACGGACCATCGGGCAGCGCGCGGAGCTGCACCGCATCGGCCCGGAGCCGCAGCTGCCGCCCCCGGCGCAGCTCGCGCTGTACCGCACGGCACAGGAGGGGCTCACCAACGCCCGCAAGCACGCCGGCCCGAGGGCGTCGGTGGCGGTGCGGCTGCGCACCGGCGCCGACCGGGTGGAGCTGGAGGTCAGCGACGACGGGCGCGGCGGCCGCGTGGGCGCTCCCGCCTCCGACGGCGCGGGCATGGGAGTGCCCGGCACGAGGGAACGGATCACCTCGGTGGGCGGCACCCTGGAGGCGGGCCCGAAACCCGGCGGCGGCTGGCTCGTGCGCGCCACCGTCCCCACCCGCCACGACCCTGAGGAGCGGCCATGAGCCTGCGTGTGCTGCTGGTGGACGACCAGCCCCTGATCCGCGTGGGGTTCTCGGCGATCCTCACCTCCCAGGAAGACATCGAGGTGGTGGGCCAGGCCGGTGACGGCCACGAGGCCCTCGACCTCGCCGCCGCCCTCGACCCGGACGTCGTGTGCATGGACGTGCAGATGCCGCGGCTGGACGGCATCGAGGCCACCCGTCGGCTGCTCGCGGCAGGCTCCCGG
>NZ_RBMB01000042.1:0-18466 GCF_003989485.1 Kocuria sp. HSID17590
TGCCGCTGCCTGCCGCTGCGGCGACGACGTCGCGGCGCGCCGGGCTCGAGCCGCTCACCGCGGTCTCCGCACGGCGTCGCGAGCGGGGCGGGGGTCGCGCCCGTTAGAGTGGAGACAACGAACCGACGCCACCGGTCGCGCTCCGGCGGGCCGGCCATGCCAAAGGAGAACCAACCGTGATTTCAGACGTCCTCTCGGATGCCACCACCAAGATGGACAAGGCGGTGGACGCTGCCAAGACCGACTTCTCCAGCGTGCGCACCGGCCGCGCCAACCCGGCGCTGTTCTCGGCCCTGCTCGTGTCCTACTACGGCACGCCCACCCCGCTGCAGCAGCTCGCCTCCTTCCAGACCCCCGAAGCTCGCACCCTGCTCATCACCCCGTATGACCGATCGGCGCTCAACGACATCGAGAAGGCCCTCCGGGACTCGGACATCGGCGCGAACCCCGCCAACGACGGCAACGTGATCCGCGTGGTCATGCCCGAGCTCACCGAGGAGCGCCGCAAGGAGTACGTGAAGATCGTCTCCACCAAGGCGGAGGAGGGCCGCGTGTCCGTGCGCAACATCCGCCGTCACGCCAAGGAGGCCATCGAGAAGCTCGTCAAGGACGGCGAGGTCGGCGAGGACGACGGCAAGCGGGGGGAGAAGGACCTCGACGCCGTCACCAAGAAGCACATCGACCAGATCGACGAGCTGCTCAAGAACAAGGAAGCCGAACTCCTCGGCGCCTGATGCCCTCAGCCGACTCTCCGCTCTCCCCGCCACCCCCTGACCAGGGTGACGCCGCGAACCGTGCCGCGTCCCCGTCCGGCGGGGGCTCGGACGCCCACTCCTCCCAGCGCGAGCCGCTCGTGTCCACGGGGCTGCTGCGGCAGGTGCTCAAACGTCCCTTCCACCGCAGCACCGAGCACAGGGCGCCCTCCCGTGCCGGGCGCAACCTGCCCGCCGCGATCGCGGTGGCGGTGGTGCTCATCGCGGCGCTCGTCACGGGGCTGTTCTTCGTGCCCCTCGTGCTGGCCCTGCTTGCCGGGGCCGCCTCCGGCATCGGCGTGTGGGAGATTGCGCGGTCGCTGACCTACCGGGGGGTGCAGATCCCCAAGGTCCCGGCCGTGCTGGCCGCCGTGGCCATGCCGCTCGCCGCCTTCTTCGGGGGCGCCGAGTGGCTGTCCATGGCCCTCGTGCTGTCCGTGACCCTGGTGGTGGTGTGGCGCGCCTTCGGCTCCCGCGAGGGCATGATGCTGTCCATGATGGGTTCGGTCTTTGCCCTGGTGTGGGCGTCCTTCCTGCTCAGCACCGCGGTGCTGCTGTACCACTCGGCGGACGGGCCCCAGAAGGTGCTCACGGTGATCCTGCTGGCCATCAGTTCCGACACCTTCGGCTACGCCGTGGGCGTGGTGTGGGGAAAGCACCCCATGGCCCCCAAGATCTCCCCCAAGAAGTCCTGGGAGGGCTTCGCGGGATCGCTCGGCGGCGCCGTGGTGGCGGGCGTGCTGTGTGCGCTGCTGCTGCTCGGGATCCCCTGGTGGCAGGGGGCGGTGCTGGCGGTGGCGATTGTGGCCGTGGCGACCGTGGGGGACTTCTCCGAGTCCATGGTCAAGCGCGAGATCGGCATCAAGGACATGGGAACGCTGCTGCCGGGCCACGGTGGCGTCATGGACCGGATCGATTCGATCCTCTTCGCCGTGATCACCGGTTACGTCATCTTCGAACTGTTCAGCGTCCTGGGATGAGCCGTGGGCGGACGGCGGCGACGGCCGCCACCCGCCCGCGCACGGACGGAAAGGGCTTCACATGACCACGCAGCAGCCCCGCTTCGAGCGGGTGGCGGACCACGCCTGGGGGTACGACCCCGCGCAGGTGGACGACTTCCTGGACCGTGTGCGCGCCCTGCGGGCCGCGGAGGACGGGTCCCGGGAGTACCGGGAGACCGCCGGGGACGGGGTGCCCGACGCCGACGGCGTGCGGCACGTGGGCAGCCGACAGATCCGGGAGCGCGTCTTCGACAGGGTCCGCGGCGGCTACGATCCCGCCGTGGTGGATCCCCACCTGGACGAGCTCGAGGACGCGATCTTCGCCGAGGAGCAGCGCGCCTTCGTGGCGGAGCACGGGGTGGCCCGCTGGGACGAGCACGTGGAGCTGCTGGGGGAGCTGCTGCTCGGCCGGCTGAACCGGCCCCGGACGCAGCGCTTCCGGCGCCCCGCCACGCACCGCACGCCCGGCTACGCCGTGGCGGACGTGGACGTGCTGTGCGACCGGCTCGTGGAGCAGCTGCGCAGCGCGCCGGAGGTGGACCCCCGGATGCTGCGGGAGGCGGTCTTCCGCTCCGCGCAGGGGCAGCGCTGCTACGAGGAGCAGCAGGTGGACGCGTTCCTGGACCGCGCGGTGGAGTTCGTGCTGGCCCTGCGCACCCGCGCGTGACCGGACGCCCCCGGCATCTGTGTATACACAGATGTTGGTGATTTAGTGAGGTCCCCTAACTAATCCGCGTCACATCGCGGATTTTTTGCATCATTGACCGGCGCCACTGTGTCTTTGGATACACAGACCGTACTGTGTTCCTCATCACACAAGGAGGCACACAATGGCGTCCACGCCCCCTGTCGATCCGAACGGCTCCGTCGCCACGACCGGCATCGACTTCCCCGCAGCGCAGCGCTCGACAGAGTTCCAGCGGTTGCGCTCCACCCACCGTTCGTTCGTCTTCCCCCTCGCGGTGGCGTTCCTGGTCTGGTACCTGCTCTACGTGGTGCTGGCCATCTACGCCCCGGGCTTCATGTCCACGCGAGTGGCCGGGAACATCAACCTCGGACTCGTCCTGGGCCTGCTGCAGTTCGTGACCACGTTCGGCATCACCGCCGCCTACGTGCGCTTCGCGAACCGCACGCTCGACCCGCAGGCCACCGCGCTGCGCGAGGACCTCGAATCCCAGCAGTCCCACCGGGCTGAGACCACCCAGGAGGCCCGGCCATGATCGCCGTCCCCGCACTGTCCCTGCCGCTCGTGCCGCTCGCGGACACGCCCACCTCCACCGTGGGCAACCCGGCGATCAACATCTCCATCTTCGTCTCGTTCGTACTCGTGACGCTCGTGGTGGTGATCCGGGCCTCGAAGTCCACGGCCACCGCGGCGGACTACTACGCCGGCGGCCGCTCGTTCTCGGGAACGCAGAACGGGCTGGCCATCGCGGGCGACTACCTCTCCGCCGCCTCGTTCCTGGGCATCGTGGGAGCGATCGCCCTGCAGGGCTACGACGGCTTCCTCTACTCGATCGGCTTCTTCGTCGCGTGGCTCGTGGCGCTGCTGCTGATCGCCGAGCCCCTGCGCAACACCGGCAAGTTCACCATGGCGGACGTGCTCTCGTTCCGGCTGCGCCAGCGCCCGGTGCGCGTGGCGGCCTCCATCTCCACGCTGGCCGTGACGTTCTTCTACCTGCTGGCCCAGATGGCTGGAGCGGGCGCGCTCGTCTCCCTGCTGCTGGGCATCGGCTCCAAGGCCGGGCAGTCGCTCGTGATCGTGATCGTGGGCGTCATCATGATCGTCTACGTGCTCGTGGGCGGCATGAAGGGCACCACGTGGGTGCAGATCATCAAGGCGTGCCTGCTCGTGACCGGCGTGGCCGTGATGACCGTGTGGATCCTGGCCATGTTCGGCTTCAACTTCTCCTCGATCCTCGGGGCGGCGGTGGAGACCAACAACAACCCGGCGATGCTCGAGCCCGGGCTGAAGTACGGCGTGAGCGAGATCTCCAAGCTCGACTTCATCTCCCTGGGCCTCGCCCTGGTGCTCGGAGCCGCGGGTCTGCCGCACGTGCTGATGCGCTTCTACACGGTGCCCACCGCCAAGGAAGCCCGCAAGTCCGTGGTCTGGGCGATCTCGCTGATCGGCCTGTTCTACCTCTTCACCCTGGTGCTCGGCTTCGGTGCGGCTGCGCTGATCGGTTCGGACCGGATCAAGTCGGCACCGGGTGGTGTGAACTCGGCAGCCCCGCTGCTCGCCTACGAACTGGGCGGTTCCGTGCTCATGGGTCTCATCGCGGCGGTGGCGTTCGCCACCATCCTGGCCGTGGTCGCGGGCCTGGCCATCACGGCGTCGGCGTCGTTCGCGCACGACATCTACACCTCCGTGATCAAGAAGGGGAACTCGGACCCCCGGCAGGAGCTGCGCGTGGCCAAGACCACCGTGGTGATCATCGGCGTGATATCGATCCTCGGCGGCATCGGCGCCCAGGGGCAGAACGTGGCGTTCCTCGTGGCCCTCGCCTTCGCCGTTGCGGCCTCCGCGAACCTGCCGACGATCCTCTACTCCCTGTACTGGAAGCGCTTCACCACCCGCGGGGCGGTGCTGTCCATGTACGGAGGTCTGATCCTCTCCGTGGTGCTGATCGTCTTCTCGCCGGTGATGTCCGGCTCGGAGACCTCGATGCTCCCGGACGCTGATTTCGCCATCTACCCGCTGTCCAACCCGGGCATCATCTCCATCCCGGCGTCCTTCCTGCTCGGGTTCATCGGCTCGATCACGGAGCGCCGCAGGGAGGATCCGGTGAAGCAGGCGGAGATGGAGGTTCGCTCCCTCACCGGCGTGGGCGCGGAGAAGGCCGTCAACCACTGACCGGGGGCGCTGCCTCCAGGTTCCGCGGCTGTCGTCCGCAGGGCGGGAGCGTGTGCTACACCACCCTGTGACCTGTGTCCTTACGCCGGAAACAAGTAGTAGAATGATGGTGGTTCCCTGAACACGATCACAGCGGACACCCGCCTGTGTGACAAACGTAACTAGAGGTGGAGACATGGGCATTTTCAGCTGGATCATCCTCGGTCTGATCGCGGGCGCTCTCGCCAAGCTGATCCTTCCGGGCAAGCAGGGTGGCGGGATCATCGTCACCATCATCCTCGGCATCGTGGGCGCGTTCCTCGGTGGCTGGATCGGGTCCATCATTCCCGGTCTGCACGCCGGTATCGACGAAATCAGCTTCGGCACCATCATCACGTCCGTGATCGGCGCGATCATCGTGCTGCTGATCTACGGCTTCGTGGCCGGCCGTCGCCGCTGAGTCCACAGCGGTCGCACTGACCCAGCGAACAAGGGCGTCACCTCCGGGTGGCGCCCTTGTTCCGTACCCGGGTCCGTATCCGTGCCCCAGGCCGTGTCCGCACCCGGGCGGGTCCGCGTGCGTGCCAGGGGCCGAGCACGCGGGATACTGGGGGCATGACTGAGACCCGCGCCATGACCCCCGACCTCGACGCCGCCACCAGGGATGCCCCCCGCCGCCTGGTGATCCTGGGGTCCACGGGCTCCATCGGCACGCAGGCCCTGGACGTCGTCGCGGAGGCCGCCGGGCTGCGCAGGCCGGGGGAGGGTGTAGGTCACTCGCCGTTCGAAGTCGTCGCCCTCGCTGCAGGCAGGTCCAACCTGGATCTGCTGGCCCGCCAGGCCGTCGCCTTCCGGGTGCGGGCCGTGGGTACGAGCGGTTCCGCGGACGACGCCGCCCGCCTGCGCGAGGCGCTCACGGCCGCCGCCCGCGCGTCGTCGTCGCCCGTGCCCGAGATCCTGCACGGCTCGGACGCCGCGGAGCGGATCGCGGCGTGGGAGGGCGCGGACCTGGTGCTCAACGGGATCACCGGCAGCATCGGACTCGCTCCCACGCTGGCCGCGCTCGGGGCGGGTCGGCGGGTGGCGCTGGCCAACAAGGAGTCGCTGATCGCCGGCGGCCCGCTCGTCAAGCGCGCGGCGGCGGCCACTGGACTCACGGACGCCCTGATCCCGGTGGACTCGGAGCACTCCGCAATTGCCCAGGCGCTGCGCTCCGGCACGGCCGCGGAGGTGGACCGCCTGGTGCTGACGGCCTCCGGCGGTCCGTTCCGCGGGATGACGCGCGCGCAGCTGGCGGAGGTGACCCCCGAGCAGGCGCTGCGCCACCCCACGTGGGACATGGGCGTGATGGTGACCACCAACTCCGCGACCATGGTGAACAAGGCCCTGGAGGTGCTGGAGGCGAGCCTGCTCTTTGACGTGCCGCTGGAGCGGATCGACGTCACCGTCCACCCGCAGTCCGTGGTGCACTCCATGGTCCAGTTCGTGGACGGCTCCACCCTCGCGCAGGTCTCGCCGCCGGACATGCGCCTTCCCATCGCGCTCGGCCTCGGCTGGCCCCACCGTGTGCCGGGCGCGGCCGCCGCGTGCGACTGGACGCGGGCGGCCGAGTGGACCTTCGAGCCGCTGGACCCGGTGGCGTTCCCCGCCGTGGAGCTCATGAAGAGCGCGGGAACCACCGGCGGCACGGCACCGGCGGTGTTCAACGCGGCCAACGAGCAGGCCGTCCACGCCTTCCACCGCTCGCAGCTGGGTTTCACGGAGATCGTGGACGTGGTCGAGCGGGTGCTGGGGGAGCACGACGTCGTCGCGCAGCCGGGTCTCGAGGACGTCCTGGCCGCCGAGCAGTGGGCCCGCCGTGTCGCGGACGAGCGCATTGCGGGGCGCCGTTGAGGTCCCGGGGCGTCACGGTTCGTCACACGTCGCGTGCTACGATTCTGCGCGGATGACGAGATCCGGCGCGTAGCTCTGGCTGGCCGGACGGCAACCCTCTCCCGTAGCGGGGTGCCCCAGATGACCATCCGGCCGCGATTCGATGCGATCACGGCAAGTGCGGTTTTTCTCTGAAATGGCACATGCCTGATCTGCACCCTCCGTCCAGTGCGGGACCGTTTGCGCGGCGCAACCACTCCCGACCCTGGAAAGGCACGATCATGCGAACCAAGCGTCTGATTCCCCTCGTTCTGGCCACCACCCTGGGCCTCACCCTGACCGCGTGCGGCGGCGGATCCGAGAGCTCGGACCCGGCAGCGGACGGCAAGATCACCATCGGCATCGTGGGAGCCACGCCGGTCCAGGACGCCTTCAAGGAAGTGGCCGCGCAGAACGACGTCACCGTGGAGTTCGTGGACTTCAGCGACTACAGCCAGCCGAACCCCGCCCTGAAGAGCGGGGACATCGACATGAACTGGTTCCAGCACATCGCCTACCTCGCGGACTACAACAACAACTCCGGGGACACCATCACACCGGTGGGCTCCACCTCCATCTTCCCGCTGGGGCTGTACTCCAAGACCCTGAAGTCCGTGGACGACTTCAAGCAGGGGGACGAGATCGCGGTTCCCAACGACTCGATCAACCTGTCCCGCTCGCTGAACCTGCTCGAGCAGCAGGGCCTGGTGAGCTTCACCAAGGACACGATCGCCCCCACCGAGCAGGACGTCGACAAGGACAAGTCCAAGGTCACGGTGCGCCCGGTCTCCGCGGAGCAGACCGTCCTGTCCATGGACTCCGTGGCCGCGTCCGTGGTGAACAACGACTTCCTCGACCGTGCCAATCTCGAGCCCGAGTCCGCACTGGCTCAGGACGACCCCACGGCGGACAGCGCCAAGGTGTACGACAACATCTTCGCGTCCACCGAGGCCAACGCGGACGACGAGACCCTGAAGAAGGTCGCCGGGTTCTACTACGACGACAAGGTCCAGGAGGCCGAGAAGAAGGAGACCAAGGGCACCGCGGTCCCCACCAAGGTGGACCAGCAGGAGCTCAAGGACCTCCTCACGCGCTACTCCCAGGACCTGAAGGACCAGACCAAGTGAGTGCAGCCCCCGCCGCCGGGGACACCCTGGTCAGCTTCCGCGACGTCAGCAAGGTCTTCACCACCGGGCCCAAGCGACGCCCCCGTGAGGTCACCGCCGTGGACGGTGTGACCCTGGACGTCAAGCGCGGGGAGATCTTCGCCGTGATCGGCTACTCGGGCGCGGGAAAGTCCACCCTGGTGCGGCTGATCAACGGTTTGGAGACCACCACGTCCGGCACCCTGGAGGTCGGTGGCCAGCAGGTCAGCGGCCGGTCGGAGACCCAGCTCGCCTCCGTGCGCCACAACATCGGGATGATCTTCCAGCAGTTCAACCTGTTCACCTCGCGCACCGTGGCCGGGAACATCGAGTACCCGCTGCGCCGGGCGGGGTGGAAGCCCGAGGAGCGCCGGGCACGTGTCACGGAGCTGCTCGAGTTCGTGGGGCTCACCGAGCGGGCCCGCAACTACCCGGAGCAGCTCTCGGGCGGGCAGAAGCAGCGCGTGGGCATTGCCCGGGCGCTCGCGTCCAACCCCGAGCTGCTGCTCGCGGACGAGTCCACCTCCGCGCTGGACCCCGAGACCACGCAGGAGGTTCTCGCGCTGCTGCGCCGGGTGAACCGCGAACTGGGGATCACCGTGGTGCTCATCACCCACGAGATGGACGTGGTGCGTGCCATCGCAGACCGCGTGGCCGTGATGGACAGCGGTCGCGTGGTCGAGGTGGGGACCACCGCAGACGTCTTCGCGCACCCGCAGGCCGAGACCACCCGCAAGTTCGTGGGCTCCGTGATGCACACGGTGCCCAACGCCGCGGAGGTCGAGAAGCTGCGCCGCGAGCACCCGGGACGGCTGGTCATGGTGGACGTGCGCGACCAGAACCGGATCGGCGAGGTGCTCTCGGACGCAGCACGCACGGACGTGCGCTTCAACATCGCCTTCGGAGGGATCTCCATCCTGCAGTCCAGGTCCTTCGGGACGCTCACGCTGTCCCTCACGGGCCCGCCGGACGCCGTCGAACGGACCGTCGATGCCCTCCGGGCGGTCACCAAGGTTGAGGAGGTGGCTGAGTGATGGAGTGGTCCACACTGGCACCGCAGCTGCTGAGCGCCACGGGGCTCACGCTCTACATGGTCACCGTGACCCTCGTGCTGGCCGGGTTCATCGGCCTGGCCGTGGGCATGGGGCTCTACGTGACCCGGCGAGGAAGCATCATGGAGAACGGGGCGGTCTTCACCGTCCTGAACCTCCTGGTGAACTTCGTGCGCCCGATCCCGTTCATCATCCTGCTGGCCGCCCTCGGCAAGCTCACGGAGAGCGTGGTGGGGACCCGGCTGGGCCCCAACGCCGCGATCTTCGCCATGACCATCGGGGCTACCTTCGCGGTGGCGCGGATCGTGGAGCAGAACCTCATGACGGTGGATCCCGGCGTGATCGAGGCGGCCCGCTCCATGGGCGTCTCGCGCTGGAAGATCATCACCACGGTGATCCTGCCCGAGGCACTGGGCCCGCTGGTCCTGGGCTACACGTTCCTGGTCATCGGCATCACGGACATGTCCGCGATGGCGGGCGCGATCGGCGCCGGCGGCCTGGGTGACTTCGCCCTGCGCCTGGGCTACCAGCGCTTCAACGACCAGGTGACGTGGGCCGCGGTGATCGTGATCATCATCCTGGTCCAGCTGGTGCAGTTCTTCGGCAACTGGCTCGCGCGCAGGATCATGCGCCGCTGAGGCGCCCCCGCGAGTTCCCGACGCCGCCCCGGCAGCCTGTGCGCTGCCGGGGCGTCGTGGTGTTCGGCGGGTCACGCGCGGCTGCCGCGTGTCGGACGAGTGGGGCACAATGGGGGAAGTCTTTCCCACGGGGCGCGTGTCGCGGGCCCCGCACGCCAAATTCCCTGGAGGAAATTCGTGACCTCGGTCAACCTCGGCATGCCGGCGGCACCCCAGCCGGTCCTCTCACCCAGGCGCCCGACCCGCCAGATCCGCGTGGGCTCGGTGGGTGTCGGCTCGCAGAGCCCCATCAGCGTCCAGTCGATGACCACCACTCCCACGACGAACATCAACGCCACGCTGCAGCAGATTGCGGAGCTCAACGCCGCGGGCTGCGACATCGTGCGCGTGGCTTGCCCGTCCCAGGACGATGCGGACGCCCTGCCGATCATCGCCATGAAGTCCCCGATCCCGGTGATCGCGGACATCCACTTCCAGCCCAAGTACGTCTACGCGGCCATCGACGCCGGGTGCGCGGGAGTGCGCGTGAACCCGGGCAACATCCGCAAGTTCGACGACCAGATCGAGGGCATCTCCCGCGCCGCGGAGGCGGCGGGGGTCTCCATCCGCATCGGCGTCAACGCGGGCTCCCTGGACAAGCGGCTGCTGCAGAAGTACGGCAAGGCCACTCCGGAGGCGCTCATGGAGTCCGCCGTGTGGGAGGCCTCGCTGTTCGAGCAGCACGACTTCCACGACTTCAAGATCTCCGTGAAGCACAACGACCCCGTGACCATGGTCCGCGCCTACCAGCTGCTGGCCGAGCGGGGGGACTGGCCCCTGCACCTCGGTGTGACCGAGGCCGGTCCCGCGCTGCAGGGCACCGTGAAGTCCGCCACCGCGTTCGGCATCCTGCTCTCACAGGGCATCGGTGACACCATCCGCGTCTCCCTCTCCGCGCCGCCGGTGGAGGAGGTCAAGGTGGGCAACCAGATCCTGCAGTCCCTGGGCCTGCGTCCCCGCAAGCTGGAGATCGTCTCGTGCCCCTCGTGCGGGCGCGCGCAGGTGGACGTCTACAAGCTGGCCGAGGAGGTCAACGAGGGTCTCGCCCACCTCACGGTGCCGCTGCGCGTGGCCGTGATGGGCTGCGTCGTCAACGGACCGGGCGAGGCGCGTGAGGCGGACCTCGGCGTGGCCTCCGGCAACGGCAAGGGCCAGATCTTCGTCCGCGGCGAGGTCATCAAGACCGTCCCCGAGGACCAGATCGTGGAGACCCTGCTCGCCCAGGCCAACGAGATGGCCGAGGAGATGGGCGTGGACGAGAACGGCCAGCCCGTCGAGGGCGCCCCGGTCGTGACCGCCGGGTGATCCGACGCCGCGACCCGAGGCTGCTCCGGCCCGCCGCCGTGGGGCGGGCGGAGCTCGACCGGCTGCTCGACGAGCACGCTGTGTCCTCGGTGTTCGTGGCGGCCCACGTGGAGCGCATCCGGGCGGGCGGCAGGGCGACCCCGCCCGTCTACGGCGTGCGGGGCCCGGACGGCCGCCTCGAGGGCGCGTGCTGGGTGGGCACGAACGTCGTCCCCATCGCGCTCGACGCGCACGGAACGGACCTGGTCGCCGACCTCCTGCTGCGCGGCGGGCCCCGCTTCGCCTCCTTCTTCGGCCCGGCCGAGCCCGTGCTGGGGCTGTGGGACCGGGTGCGGGAGAGCTGGCCCGCGCCGTTCGACGTCCGCGCCCACCAGCCCCTGCTCGAGATGGCGCGGGACCCGGACCCGGACCTGCTCGCCGGCACTGCGGCGCGCGTGCGCTGGGCGGCGCCCGACGAGTTCGACCGGGTGCTCCCCGCCGCCGTGGCGATGTTCACCGAGGAGGTGGGCTACTCGCCGCTGACCAGTGGGGCGGAGGGCTACCGACGCCGCGTGCGCTCGCTGCTCGCGGAGGGTCGCACCGCGGTGCTGTGCGACGCGGACGGCACCGTGGTGTTCAAGGCGGACGTCGGCTCCCGGCACGGTCGCGTGTGCCAGATCCAGGGCGTGTGGATCGACCCCCGGTACCGCGGTCGCGGTCTGGCCGTGCCGTGCATGGCGGCCACCGTGGCGCTCGCCCGTACCCGCACCCCGGTGGTGAGCCTCTACGTGAACTCCTTCAACGCCCCGGCGCTGGCCACCTACCGCCACGTGGGCTTCGAGCAGGCCGGGGAGTTCGCCACGGTCCTCCTCTGAGCGGCGCCGTGCTGCGAGCACGGTTCCGCTGTGAGCACCGTCCTGCGGCGAGCGCCGTCGTGGTGCCGCGAGCATCCTCGGGGCACAGCGATAGACTCCCGGGAGACATCCATTGCCCAGATCGGCCCGTTCCCCGGGCGGTTAGGACCTTTTCGTGCCGCTTCGCCTGAGCTCCCTATTCCTGCGCACCCTTCGTGAAGACCCCGTGGACGCGGACGTCGACAGCCACAAGCTGCTCGTGCGTGCGGGCTACATCCGCCGCGCGGCGCCCGGGATCTACACGTGGCTGCCCCTCGGACTTGCGGTGCTGCGCCGCGTCGAGGGGATCGTGCGCGAGGAGATGAACGCGATCGGCGCGCAGGAGGTGCACTTCCCCGCACTGCTGCCGCGTGAGCCCTACGAGACCACCAACCGGTGGACCGAGTACGGCGAGAACCTCTTCCGGCTGCAGGACCGCAAGGGCGCGGACTACCTGCTCGCGCCCACGCACGAGGAGATGTTCACCCTGCTGGTCAAGGACATGTACTCGTCCTACAAGGACCTGCCCGTGTCCCTCTACCAGATCCAGACGAAGTACCGGGACGAGGCCCGCCCCCGCGCCGGGCTGCTGCGCGGGCGCGAGTTCATCATGAAGGACTCCTACTCATTCGACGTCGACGACGCCGGGCTGGACGAGTCCTACGCCAAGCACCGCGCCGCGTACGTGCGGATCTTCGAGCGGCTGGGTCTGCCGGTGGTGGCGGTCGCCGCGACCTCCGGTGCCATGGGCGGCTCCCGCTCCGAGGAGTTCATGCACCCCTCACTGGTGGGGGAGGACACGTTCGTGCGCACCGCGGGCGGCTTCGCGGCGAACGTCGAGGCCGTGACCACCGTGGCACCGGAGCCGCTCGACTACTCGCAGGCCCCGGCCGCGCAGGTGCACCGCACGCCGTCGAGCCCCACGATCGACACCCTCGTGGAGCGCTCCAACGAGCTGCACCCCCGCGAGGGCGAGCCCTGGACCGCCGCGGACACACTGAAGAACGTGGTGCTTTCCGTGACGCTTCCGGACGGCACGAAGCAGCTCGTGGCCGTGGGCGTTCCCGGGGACCGGGAAATCGACCTCAAGCGCGTGGAGGCCGGCATCGGCACCGCCCTGGGACAGGGCGGTGAGCTCGAGGTGGCCGCCGCGAGCGAGGAGCAGCTGCGGGCCGTCCCCCAGCTCGTGAAGGGCTACATCGGCCCGGGGCTGAGCACGGACGAGCCGCTGCTGGGCGAGAAGTCCGCCACCGGCATCCCGTTCTTCGTGGACCCCCGCGTGGTTCCGGGAACGTCGTGGATCACGGGCGCGAACCTCGCGGAGAGCCACGTCTACGGGCTCGTGGCGGAGCGCGACTTCACGTGGGACGGCACCCTCGAGGCCTGCGCGGTGCGCGAGGGCGACGCCGCCCCGGACGGCTCCGGACCGCTGGAGATCGCCCGCGGCGTCGAGATGGGCCACGTCTTCCAGCTCGGCCGCAAGTACGCGGAGTCGCTGGGGCTGAAGGTCCTCGACAGCAACGGCAAGCTCGTGACCGTGACCATGGGCTCGTACGGCATCGGCGTGACCCGCGCGCTCGCGGCCATCGCGGAGCACTACCACGACGACAAGGGTCTGGTGTGGCCCCGGGTCATCAGTCCCGCGGACGTGCACATGGTGGCCACGGGCAAGGGCGCCGAGATCCTGGAGGCCGCCGAGGAGATCGTCGCGGAGCTGGAGTCCGCCGGGCTCACGGTCGTGTTCGACGACCGTCCCAAGGTCTCCCCGGGTGTGAAGTTCCGGGATGCGGAGCTGCTGGGCGTGCCCACCGTGCTCGTGGTGGGCCGCGGTCTGCAGGACGGTTTGCTGGAGCTCAAGGACCGTGCCACCGGGAGCAGCCGTGACGTCCAGCGCGCCGCGGTGGTCGAGGAGATCACCGCGGAGGTCCGGGGCGGCGCCACCACCGGCTCGCACTGACGTTGCCCGAAACGGGTGCGGCGGTGGATCTCTCGTTCCTCGCGGGCTCGGGGCTGGACACCGCGGCTCCCGGTCTCCTGCTGCTGCTCGTGCTCACCGGGCTCGGCGCGGGGTTCATCGACGCCGTGGTGGGCGGCGGGGGGCTCCTGCAGCTGCCCGTGACGCTCATGATCCCGGGACTCACCCCGGTGCAGGCACTGGCCACCAACAAGATGGGGTCGGTGTTCGGCACGGCCACCTCGGCGGTGACGTTCTACCGCCGCGTCCGCCCGGACCTGCGCACGGCCCTGCCCATGGCGGCGGCGGCCTTCGTGGCGGCGGGGGCCGGCGCGGCCGTCGCTGCGGCCCTGCCCGCGGGCGTCTTCAAGCCGATCATCGTGCTGGCGCTCGTCGCGGTCCTGGCCTTCACGGTGGCGAAGCCCTCGATGGGCCGCCTCACCGAGCTGCGGCACGCCGGCGCCCGGCACTACGGCCTGGCGGTCCTCCTCGGTGCCGTGATCGGCTTCTACGACGGCGTCATGGGACCGGGCACCGGGTCCTTCCTCATCATCGGACTCGTCTCGCTGCTCGGCTACAGCTTCCTGGAAGCCAGCGCCAAGGCGAAGATCGCGAACCTGGCCACGAACCTCGGGGCGCTCGTGGTGTTCGGCGCGCACGGGTCGGTCCTGTGGGGACTGGGCCTGGTGCTGGGACTGAGCAACATGGCCGGCGGGTACATCGGCGCGCGCACGGCGGTGGCCCGGGGCAACTCGTTCATCCGCGTGGTGTTCTTCGCCGTGGTCTCGGTGCTGATCGTGAAGCTCGGCTGGGACGTGCTCACCGGCCGCTGAGCTGGGTTCCGCCCGGCGGGCGATGTCGTGCCGGGCCTGGTGGGCGAGCCCGTCCGGTGGACGACGGCGATGTCGAGCCGGGTTGCTGAGCCCGGGCCCGGCTGCTGGACGACGACGTGCGGGGTGGCGACTGGGGGCTCGTCCGGAGAGCCACGGCGACGTCGCACGGAGCCGGGGTGGGCGGAACCGCCCGGGTCAGCCGCGACCGGGCAGTGCGGCCACGGGTTTCTGGGGGTCCAGCCGCTGGGCGCCGTGCGCGGTGTCCTGCAGGACGTCCAGCCACCAGGAGCGCTGTCCGGCGGGACTGCCCGCCACGGCCCGCACGACCGCCTCGCTCGCCTCCCGCTCTGCCGCACCCGTGGCACGGGCGGGGTCCGTGGTGAATCCCTCGGGGAGTTCGTACCGCGCCGCCACCGGGCCGGGATCGCAGCCGAGCAGACCAGCGGCACGCTCGTCCTCGAGTGCGTCGTGGAGGCCTGTGACGGTGGCGTCCACGTCCGCCCGCGCCGCGTCCCCGGTGGAGATCCGCGCCTGGGCGGCCTCGGCGACGAACTGCGCGCGGTCCACGGCGGTCACGGCCGCGAGCTGATCGGGCTCGCAGCCCTCCGGGCCAGCGGGTGCTGCCGAAGCCGAGGGCGTCGCCGGGTCCGAGGGGGAGCCGCTGTCCGCCGCCGGACCATCCCCCGCCCTGTCGTCGCCAACCCCGTCACCCGGCGCTTCGCCGCTCGCAGCCTCGCCGCCTGCCGAGCCGGCGGCTGCGGGGTCAGCCGCACGACTCGCGGGGGAGGAGGCGTCCGCGGCCCACCACGACGCCGCGACGGCCGCGAGCGACGCCGCGAGATCGGCGTCGTGAACGGCATCCGCGGTGTCGGCGAGCCGTTCTGCGGCATCCGAGAGACTCTCGACGGCGGGGGGCTCCTCGCCGCGTTCCGCCATGCGCCTGGTCTGCGTCGGAGTGGCCGGGGGCCCGAGCTCGTCGAGCTGACGGTCGAGGACCGCGGCTGGAAGCAGGGAACCGTCGGGGAACAGGGCACTGTCCGGACGTGGGGAGCCGTCCGCGGGTGCGGTGCTGTCCGGGGACTTCGTGCTGCCCGCCTGCGCGGAGGATGCGGAGGACTCCGGGTGCAGCTGCGCACGCACGGACTCGACGGTGGTGCGCGCGGCGAGCCGGGCGGCGTCGTCGTCCGACAGCGGACGCCAGCGCGCCCAGAGGCCGGCGGCCACCACGAGCAGCAGGACGACGGCGAGAACCGCGGCCGCGGTGCGCCAGCTCCGCACGCGGGGCGTGGACGGGTGAGAACTCACGAAATTCCTCCGGGGGACGGGTCTGCTCCATGATAGGGAGGAGCACCGACCGGCAGAGCCCGCCCGTTCGGCGGACGAGACGAACCACAGGAGACGAGAACCCATGACGTCGCACGAGAACGCCACCATCCGCGAGACCGTGGCCCCGGTGGTTGAGGCCGCGGGGCTCTTCCTGGAGGAGTGCGAGCTCACGGGGGAGGGCGGTACGCGCACGCTGCGGGTGCTCGTGGACCTGCCCGAGGGCACTGAGTCCCTGGACCTCGACGGCGTGGCGGCCGTCGCGCGCGAGATCTCCGACGCGCTGGACCGCGAGGACCCCGTGCCCGGCCCGCCCTACGAGCTCGAGGTCTCCACCCCGGGTGCCACGCGCACGCTCGAGACCCCGCGGCACTGGCGCCGCAACGTGGGCAGGCTGGTGCGGGTCCGCCCGCTCGAGGGCGAGCGCTACACCGCCCGGCTGCTCGAGGCGCACGAGGACCACGCGGTGCTCCAGCGCTGGCACCAGCCCAAGAAGGGGATGCCCGTGAAGTACCTGGACCCGGAGGACGTGGCCTACGACGAGGTGCGTTCGGCGAAGGTGGAGGTCGAGATCTGACGTCCCCGCGGGGATGTACGATTACCGCAACAGAACACGACGAACACCATGCCGCAGCGCACCGCACGAAACGTGCGGCGCGCTGTTTGGTTCCCGGCCCCACCCGGAACGGAAACCGGCGCGGTGTGAGGGAAGGCGGGACACATGGACATCGACATGAGCACACTGCGGCTGCTGGAGCGCGAACGCGACATCCCGGTGGACGTGCTGATCCCCACCATCGAGCAGGCCCTGCTGCTCGCCTACATGCGTTCCCCCGGAGCCATCAACGGTGCTCGGGCGGAGGTGGAGCGCCGCTCCGGGCACGTGACCATCTGGGCCCCGGAGCTGGACGAGGAGGACCACCGGATCGGTGAGTTCGACGACACCCCGGCCGGCTTCGGACGCATCGCCGCCGCCACGGCCCGGCAGGTCATCCTGCAGAAGCTGCGGGACGTCGAGGACGACAACGTGCTGGGCCACTTCAAGGGCCGCGAGGGCGAGCTCGTCTCCGGCCAGATCCAGCAGGGCCACAACCCCAAGATGGTGCAGGTGAACCTGGGTACCGTCGAGGCGCTGCTGCCGCCCCACGAGCAGGTCCCGGGGGAGAGCTACAAGCACGGCGACCGCATCCGCGCGTTCGTGGTCGAGGCGAAGCGCGGCTTCAAGGGCCCGTCCATCACTCTCTCCCGCTCGCACCCGGACCTCGTGCGCCGGCTCTTCGAGATGGAGGTCCCGGAGATCGCGGACGGCTCCGTGGAGATCGTGACCCTGGCCCGCGAGGCCGGCCACCGCACCAAGATGGCGGTGGTCGCCACCCGCCCGGGCGCCAACGCGAAGGGTGCCTGCATCGGTGACATGGGCTCCCGTGTCCGCGCGGTGATGAACGAGCTCGGGGACGAGAAGATCGACATCATCGACTACTCGGAGGACCCCGCCACGTTCATCGCGAACGCGCTGTCCCCCTCCCGCGTGAGCCGCGTGGAGGTCCTGGACGAGGCGGGGCGCTCGGCGCGCGCCGTCGTCCCCGACTCGCAGCTCTCGCTGGCGATCGGCAAGGAGGGGCAGAACGCCCGGCTCGCCGCCCGCCTGACCGGCTGGGGGATCGACATCGTCGCGGAGTCCAAGGCGCGCTGAGCCTCCCGGCGCGGTGATTCGGGCGATTCCCGGGCGGCGCGCTAGACTGTGGTCTGATCAGGTCGACCATCTCTTGTGATCCTGCACGTCCGCGTGCTCAGGGGAGCGGGTCGTGGCTCACGAGGAGCGTGGATGAGCACTGCGAGTCTGCGCACCTGCGTGGGATGCCGAACCGTCGCACCACCTGATCAACTCGTCCGCGTGACGATGGAGGAAACCCCTCACGGCCCCCGGGCCGTGGCGGACCCCCACCGCCGACTGGGAGGTCGAGGAGCCTGGGTGCACGCCACCCGGCAGTGCGTCGAGCAGGCGATCCGGAGACGGGCGCTGAACCGTTCGTTCCGGACGGCGGTCTCGACGGACGACCTCGCGGAGCAGCTCCGCGTCCTCCTGCCGGCGCAGGAGGACGAACACAAGGAAAGCGAGTCAGAAGACCATGGAAAACCGATGAGTGCCGGCCGATGAGTACCTCCACGTACTCACCCCGCCGCCACGCGGGACGCGCGCGCACCATGCCCGTGTCCGGTGGTTGCGTCAACGGAAGATAAACGGTTCGTACCTGTTTCGGTGCGAGCCGAGACAGGAGAACAGTGGCCAAGCCCCGTGTCCACGAGCTCGCGAAAGAGCTCGGAATCACGTCCAAAGAAGCAATTTCCAAACTTCAAGAACTCGGCGAATTCGTTCGCGGCGCCTCCTCCACGGTAGAGCCGCCCGTCGCCAAGAAGCTGCGTTCCGCCTTCCCCGCTGGCGGGGAGAGCGCGAACCAGTCCAAGCCCGCCGCAGGCCGTGGCAACTCCGCGCAGGCGGCCCCTTCGCAGGGTGCCCGCAAGCCCGCGGCGTCCGGCCCCAAGCCCGGTGGGCGGACCCAGTCCAAGCCCGAGACCGGCGCGTCCAAGCCGGAGTCCGGTGCGGCCAAGCCCGCGCAGAAGTCCGCGCCGCCCGCTCCGGGATCCTCGAAGCCTGCGACGAACGCGGCCCCCGCCTCCGAGCAGGCCGCACCCGCGCAGACCTCCGGCGCCCAGGAGTCCACCGACTCCTCGGCGTCCGCTACGCCGCGCTCGAGCGCCGCACCCGCGCCCCGCTCTGACGCGCCCAAGCCGGGTGGCGCCAGG